>NZ_PJBU01000080.1:0-37310 GCF_002863645.1 Psychrobacter sp. MES7-P7E
AATAATGACTCAAGTTGGATGCAGTTTGAAGAATCGTACAATAAGTTCAAAAGCTTTAGATTAGCGCCAGCCTATATGATCAAAGGAAATCAATATCCAGAAGTTGAGTTTGATTCCGCTATCAGTATAAAAGAAATTCATGTCAAGCAAGCTTGGGAAATCGGTATTAATGATATTGAAAAAATAGCTATACACCCTGAAGATAATATTCTAGTACCAGAAGGTATAGTTAATCCACCTTTTCAGAAGGTATTAGAGTCAAAATAAGCTAGATCGCTCTAAATAGAAACTTCTTTATCTTATGACATAATAATAACCAAATAACCGATAGACTATTTGGTTATTATTACTGCTCTTAAATCTCACCTACCAACTGTAAGCTGCCCGCCAGAAAAACTAATACATGATTCGCAGAACCAAGATGATTGTTTTCTGATATAAGGTATATCCGCTGGTACATCAAGTTGATAAGGCCGTCCACAGTACTCACAGTGCACATCATCTAAGTAAGCTTGGCACTCCGCTAATACACCAAACAAAATATGATAATCAACACTATACTGTCTACAGAGCGTTTCTATATGCTCTACATACCGTCCATTATGCCCGTATGCCCAATAGTCTTCACATAGTTGTATGTCGGACTGATCTGCATTGGCGCTAAAAATAAGTTTTAAGCTCATGGTTATCTCCAAACCAAATAGTTAACGTTGATCACAACGAATAAGGAATATCGTAGTGATTCATAATGTCCAAAAATTTGGTCTCAAGATTCGTTAATGCATAATGATTTAGCGCTAACCCCTCATTGAGCTCACGTTGAACCCATATCCTAACCGCTTCATCATTGTAGAAAAGGGGGTTAACGCCTAGCATTCTTGCTAACTGCGAGCCCTGTTGTATTTGCAGGTTTACCATAAGCTTGGTAGATAGCGATATCGCTTCGGCGCTTAACCAGATTGAAGCATGCGGTGACTTAATAAATGTGTTCATGTATAACCTCCTGTAGATTAATATTTCTTTCTGTTAGTCGTAATGACTTCCTACAGATTGAATTATACATACATTTTGAGCTGATGCAAATCAAAATGACCTTCTATAGAGCTTTTTATTACTTAATAGAACATTTAACTCATTTGAGAAACTATATTGCTGCGTATTATTTGGTGTAATAACTGATAAGCGCAGCACTATCTTGAATTTTAAAAGGAGGAAAGTTTATTCTTCTTCCTTAACTAGCTCATAAAGGTCGCCCACTTCAATATCTAAATATAAGCATAGCTTTTCTACTACCTCTAGATCCACTCTGGTCGCTTCTTCGTTATACATACGTGTGATTGTGCCTCTGTTGACATCTGTATCTCTAGACACATCGGCAATCTTAAGTCTTTTTTCGCCCATAATTCTAGATAAATTACATTTCACCATAACCTCCCCCATAATAAAATAACCTACTGTAGATAAAAATGTCTTGCAAAAGATGATTTTTAGTGTAAATTATGTTCTATAGCAGGTCATAAAGCTATTAGATAATAACACTTTAATCTTTAGTAAGGATTTTACTATGAGTTATACCTATTTAACAACCGAAGAGCTGTCACAACGTATTAAATATGACAGCAAGACAATACGCAATCAACTTAAGGATGCGGTATTCATTGAGGGCGTTCATTACATCAAACCATTTGGAGGTAGAAAAATTCTTTTCATATGGCAAAAGATTGAAGAGTTAATGCTGACAGGCTACGACGATAACATTCCATTTGCAGCGGGAGCGTAATCATGGCGAGTATCAATAGCCGTAATGGCAACCTATATGTAGATTTTCGATACATAGGCCAACGTTGTAGAGAGCAAACCTTACTGGCAGACACTAAGCCTAATCGAAAGCGTCTAGAAAATTTCGTTAGTAAAATGCAAGCAGAGATTCAATTAGGTAGTTTTCGATATGAAAACTATTTTCCACAGAGTAAAAAGCTTGAGCAGTTTCAAAGCTTAGAGCTCATGAGATCAACGAATAGCCATAAGGACTCAAGCTCAGGATTTGATTGCTTTAGCAGAGTTTGGTTAGAGGAAAAAAAACCGGAATGGCGGTGCTCTCAGATAACTAATGTAGAAAACATACTTAAGATTTATCTACTTCCCCATTTTGGCAATGTGCCACTAAATACCATAAACAAAGCTAAAATAATGGCTTTTCGGGGTAATCTAGTCAAGGAAGGAAATAGTGGACGACTTTTATCAGCATCTCGAATCAACCACATTATGACGCCATTACGTATGGTGATTACCGAAGCATCTGAGCGTTTTGATTTTGAGAACCCTTGGAAGAATATAAAGCCACTAAGTGTACCTAAAAGTAATGTTAGTCCTTTTACCTTAGAGGAAGTCATGCTCATCATTGACAACGTCAGAGTAGACTATAAGCCATATTTCACAGTACGGTTTTTTACAGGCATGCGTACAGGTGAAATTGACGGTTTACCGTGGAAAAATATTGACTTTGAACGTAGACAAATCGTTATTGATCAAGCAATTGTTGGAGGTGTTATAGGTGACACTAAAACTTCCGGCTCTAATCGTATTATCCACATGAATCAACTGGTTTACGATGCATTGATTGAGCAGCAGAGCTTCACTAAACATCGAAGTGAGTTTGTGTTTAGTACAAAAGCAGGTACTCCTTTGAGTCATCGCAATGTGACAAAGAGAGTTTGGTATCCGTTATTGCGATATCTGGAGCTTGATATACGTAATCCCTATCAAAGTAGACATACGGCTGCCACTCTTTGGCTTGCTGCAGGCGAGTCTCCTGAATGGATTGCTGCGCAAATGGGTCATAGCAGCACTACAATGTTATTCACAGTGTATTCACGTTATGTGCCCAATCTAACTCGTCAGGATGGGAGTGCTTTAGATAAGCTACTGATAGAGCGAGGTATAATACAAAATCCATGAAAATACCTATGTTTAACAAAAAGACATCCAAATAGATGTCTTTTTTCGATTTTAATGCTGGATGCTTTACATTAATGAAGCTACAGTTATTTGAATGACTTGTAACGGTAGCAGCATAATGGCTAATAAAGATAGTAACTCTACAAATATTAAGGATTGGTTGAAGCTAAATCTCCTTGATTTCGCTAATGGCAATGATCTTGAAATATTACTTATCGAGCTAAAATTTTTAAAAGATACCTTACCTGAGCAATTTAGATCAGAATTGAAAGATGAGTATCGAACATTGTCTGAATGGATAAAAACATTAGATGTGAATAGTAATTTGACGAAGACGCATGAATTACAGATATACGAAAATGGAATTGCTCATAAAGTATTTTTAGAAAATATTAGAAAGCCTCATCTGCATTTAAAAGATCTCTATCTAATTACCTTTTTAATCCATCGAGCAGACTCGTCTAAAATAAATACTATCCGTGCTGTCTACTTTTTTCTATGTTTAAGGATGGTTGAGTTAACTGACTATGATAGTCGAATTGAAACTACGCTCGATGAATGCAGATTTTTAACGAACAAAACTCGTGAATTTTTAGTTCCGTTTTTACCTGATGTAACAGAATTGAAAAGCCTAAAGGATATTGAGGAGTTTCTTATTAATGCTCAACAAAACGATAGCTACACTAGATGGCTTGATGAGCGGCCCCTAACTTTTGATTTTGAAATACAGAAGTACAAGAATAGATTATTAAGTAAAGAGACATCTCTATCATCTGTTGAAGCTCAATTTGAAATCAATGAACGTATAGCTAAATACCTTTACGAATATATCTTACCAATCGAAAACTATTTCAAAAATGACTCCGGCATTACTCGCGTGACGACTGAGACTCATAAGATTATAAGTATCTTACAGGATAAAGATGATATCACTGGCAATACTGTTAGCGATCTCACCTACATATCAGAAAATGCTAGCGAAGCAAATGGATTTGAAGACCAAGAACGCCAAGACGATGAAGAGCAATCGTTTGAGCAGGTTAATTTCGAGCAACCTACAAACTACTATCTAGATAAAATCAGAGCTGAACAACAAGTTAACTGTAGACATCAACGGACTTTAAGTCAGGTAACTGATGTAAATGTTGCACATGCTGATGAAGTACAGATTTTAGTCACATATTTACTCAATAGTCTGATGAGTTTAGATATCAGAAGTATAAATGCTGACAACAATGATGAACAAGGTACTTTAAACATTGAATATGATCTAGACCATCAAACTTCTTTATATCTACTAATAATTTTATTGACAGGTAGATCTGAACTACTTATCTCAGAAGATTTGAGGGAGAGTTATTTATGCTATCGGTATCCACTAGAGTTTGCACCTACTCGTAGTAAAGTTCAAGAAAACTGGGATTCTAAACTATGCGCAGATAATACATCTACTCTCAATCTTTTCTACCCTATTGCAGTTGGCAATATATATTCTCATCTTTTACGTAACATAAGCACAAAGGTTTTGGAGGAGGTCAAACAAAAGGCCAGTGAGGCTCTAAAGGCTATAAATAAGAAGAGCAAAACTAGATTAACTTTTAATAAAGTTAAGAACTATTTAGAACACTACCTCATACAGAGTGGTCGAGATCAAGCTTTAGTTAATGTTCTAATTAGCAAACCAATACACCATTCTTCAGCACTTCCTTACTTTAATGTTAGCCAGCTAGATTTATTCTTATGCCAATATGATTTTAATGATCATTTGTATGATATAGCATTTAATACAGTCAGCGATGAATCCAAATGTAATGAAGAATATCAATTTTTTGAATTACCTGACGAAAGAGTTACAGGATATTGGGATAAACAAATAGGTAGTGTTTTAGCCATAAGAGAAAGCCGCTTAACATCTATAGTTAGCGATTTAATCACTCAGATCAATTCTGCCCTTTGGGATAAAAAAACTCTCAATCCTAGATCTATAGTTGACCTACATAATATTTTTACTGATTATTTATATGTTCTGCTCTCGGTCTCAAGCGGTTATCGTCCCGTACGTGAACCTTTTGGTAGGCTTGTAGATATAGATGTTAGAACTAAAAAATATTTTATTAGCGACAAGGAAAACCGTCAACATACTCGAGGCAGATATATTTATCTACCTGATATAGCAAATCAACAGATTGAGCAGTACATCAAGTATTTAAAGAGTAATGCCTTTATTTTAAATAGTCTGGGTAATAGTCTAGGTGATATTTACTCAGATATTCTTGACAGTAATATTGGCCTTATTACTTATCTAAAGCTGGATGAAAAAACTAACACTATTACTGAAGTTAGTCTTACCAAAACATTTATTCACGGAAGACTGTCTAAAATTTTAGATCTCCCATCAAACTGGCATCGTCACTTTATACGATCTTATAAAAGCCTAGAAGTTGGAATCTTTTCTGCTAAGCCTAACTCATCATTATCTAATAGCTTCGGTCACGATGTAATTGGCGCTTGGATGGGTCACGCTGATGAGCTTGGTTTTGACTACTACGATAAGCACAGTGGACTTAGAAGGAGCGAGTTGCGCCGATTCTCTGATGAGCTTAATGGAATAATTAAATATAACGGCTTTAAAGTCATAAGTTTGGAGACTAGATAATGGCTCAGCGTAAATCAGCTATTGACCAGCGTTCAGAAAATAGACATAAGGAAACCTCGAAGCGTAAAAACTTATCCAAACGACTGGTCAAAGAGTCTATAGATTTTGACCAAATTATTGCCTCAAGTGATCCTCAAACAATATTTAATGCTATGTGGGAGCAGCTTGATAAGAGATTATCAGAAAACAAACACTTTCAGGGCTATCTTAGTTATGTAGAAGGATATAACGAAGCAGTAAACTGCTGTCAAAACTATATTGAAGATAAGGACATTGCTATTGGCTTTCCAAAGCTTATCGTTACCTCATACCGTCCAAAGTCCTTTAGAAATAAAGTGACCTTTTCTGAAAAAAAGCAAATATTAGATTTTTATTTATATTGGATGGATAGTATAGCTAGCAAAGCTTACGAGATTACTATCACAGATTTGATGCTATCACTGATTTTCCACAGTGCTATATTGAGAAAGCCAGTATTGCAAACGATTATATCTTGCATCAGTGACAAATCATTAACTATAGAAAGCATATTTGAACTGCCTGTAGTAACTCTCATTATTGACGACGATAGCTATCATACTAATACTTATAGCAATTCAAAAGCGGTGCATGAGGTAAAAGTCTTTTTATCGCCATTAACGAGCTATTTGATCAAGCTCTATGTCAAAGGGAATGAAACTAGAAAATTAAAGTCTAGTACTGATGTTCAAAATCTTTATCAAATGTTAAAGATGACAAAATCTCTTAGCCAAAATCACCTATCTATGACTTTAGAAGAGTTTTTGATAGGTGCGGTCTATGTTTTAGAAGATTATCTATTTTTAGATCTGCCAGAACATACTTGGTATCTACTACTTGGTTTGGAGACGACATATGGCCTGTCAATAGCTAACTGGCAGTCTTTAATCTTTAGCATATCTCATAAGCCCACTACTAAGATAGCTATTAACATTGAGTGTCACAAAGATGTCGCAGTGGAACCTAAAAAAGGCAATCCTACCATTACCGTTGAGATTGCAAAGCTATTGAAAACGACTAAAGATGGAAAAACCTCAATGGCTAGATTCACAATTGGTCTCAAGCAGCTATATGAACGTTTATTAACGAACAACGCTCCTTTGAGTGAGCTTGCAATCGTAGGTTGGTTACTGACGAAAACAGTGACTAGTAAAAAGGTAAGCAGCATGCGGACTCATAGCGGTGGTATTACGAATCGCTGGTTATCATTAACTCAAGGTGTTGCATTTGAGGATCATACTGAAGAGGATTATATTCAACTTTATAGCGAACTTATCGAACTTGGTAAGTCTAAAGACGCTCAAAATGCTATTGCCACTAATATTGATGAGATACATGCATATTTAGTTAATCATCATGGCATTGAACCTATTGCACCTTTTTCATCTACCAAGCGAGCGCATCATAGGACAGGCTATCTTTCAGAAACCATGTTTCAGGCTATTCTTAATAATGCTGACAATCTTGAAATGACTAAGGATGAAATAGAAGCGGTGAAGCTCGCTTTGATTTTAGGGCAGCGCTGTGGACTCAGGATAGGTGAAATAGTTAAGATTAGATTAAAAGATGTGGCTATAACTTCAGCTTATCTAGAAGTGCGTAATAATAAATATGGTAATAATAAAACGGGTTCTGCCTTAAGACGGACATTGTTAGAACAACTTTTAACAAATTCAGAAATGTCGTTTTTCAAGAGAGTCGAGCTTAGGCGTAGTAAAAGTAAAGGGGATACCTTAATCGCTAATCAAGCTGGTATGGCTTATCGTGCCAGTGATTTATCAAAAACCATATCTCAGTTAATTAAAACTACAACAGGACTTTCTCATCTCACGACCCATCATTTAAGACATAGCTTCTTAACTAATTTTCAATTAATGTCATTTTTGTATGATAAAGCTAATGCTTTTAATGGGCATCAATGCTCTCAAACTTTAAAAGACTTATTACCTTATGACGAAGACAAGTCTTGTAAAATATTGGCTTATATTGAGACATCCCTACAATACAAAAAAATATATGCCTTAGCTGGAGTAGCTGGACATGCCAGTCCTAGCACTACTTTTGACTCTTATGTGCATTTGACTGACATTCAGATTGGATTGCTACTTTGGCACATGGATTACCAGTTGACGGCTAAACACTATAAATTACTAAGCGTTCCGAGACGTAGGGAAAAGCTGTTAGGTGCTACACCTACTGCAATTAATTATTATTTGCTTAACAAGCTCAAACTTAAACCACTGCCTAAACCAAAACATAGTGAACTACTAAAGACAGAAGATAAAACATCTACAAAGCCAAAAAGATATTCATTCGATGAAGTCCGTCAGACTCTTGAGGTACATGATAAGGAAGAAGATTTCAAGGAAAAAATGGATATTTATAAGCTTGATCAAAATACTTTTGAAATATGGCTTAATAACGCTCAGCAGTTGCAAGATCACCCTTCTTTTAAAACCATACATGGTAATTCAAGATTATTCGCGCCTGATGATAATATGAGCTTATTACCGGTATTCGACAGGTATGTCGAAGATAACAACATACTCATGCAGATGACCAATAAATTTCGTGACTTATATAAGATAGAAAAAAGACGAGAATCTATGCTTCAGTTTATAGCGCATACGCTTATGAACTCCCAATACCATAAAAATCATATTAGTTTTGATCAAGCATTAGATCTATATAGCTATATACAAGTATTAGGACAACTAGTCTTTAAAAAAAATATTAATTTAAAAATATACCATTATGCACAAGCTAGCGATGATGATAAAGAGCAATGGAAGCCTGTGATGAAATTACTTGCCTCATCTCAAATAAAAAAGTGCAATGTAGCTGATAAATTAAACGGCAAGATATACAAAAAGCAGATCCGTGCTGAATTATCACTATCTAGCCAAACTGAGCAGACTAGGCTTAATAATAGAGAGAAATCAAATCTCCCAATCAAGCAATGGACCGTTAGAACTTTACAAATTTTCTGTCATTACGCTTTCATTATGATAGGGCAAAGAATTAATTTAGGAGATCACAAGCCATGAATCTGTCAGCAAAGTCTATCAGCATTAATAGTAGCACTAAAATTAGTCTTCATCCGTTGGCTAGCCAACTAACTAAGCTAATAGTGAAAGCCTACTTAAGTGGTGGTCAAGAAGCCTATATTAAATCTATGCAGACTAAGTTTGATTGTTATAACAGTTTACCTATTCATAATGTATCGTTAGTAAATAAGGATGTGAATGAGTATTTACTCATTGGTGGTTGTTTTTCACCTGTATTTAACCTCAAAGATATTAATAACAACAATACTATTTTCTTAAGTTATAAAACCTCTAAAAAAGACTCTAAGCCTGAGCATAAGAAACAAGTTAAGAAAGAATTTGATCAGGATGTGATTGACTTTATATACATGGACTTTATCCGAGCAATATCAATACTCTCGTTAGCTAAACCTGGGCTTATGTATCCAAGCCTTAAAACAATAATGCAAGAGTATAAAAGTCAGATATGGAGTGAAATATTCAATAGGGAATCAAAAACCCCAAAAGATTACATTTTATTAAATAACGTCGCCGATCTGCTTGATACAACACGTGGCACATTGAATAGTCATACTAAACTAAAGAAGTAGCGGTTAATTCTTTCCGCTATGCCTGATTAGAAACAGAGCTATCTCACTAAGCTTAGAGTAACAAGCTAGACAACCTTAATCCTCGAATTGGAACACAAGCGATCTAATGCGAGGACTTATTCAGGATTGGATAGCGATATATCTACTTCTAGGAGTCATTAAAGAGATGATTTATGAGAGAGATACAAAGGGATGTAGTCACAACCGTATTAAAACTTAATAGCTCTGCCTAACCACGCTACCAACTCACGGGCAGGAGCCTGACTCAAACACTGTGGACAATTAATATAGGTCATTATACAGTCATTTAAATCAGTCAACATATGCAGTAATAACCCTAAACCAATTATCTTATAGGGCTTTGGTAGAAACAACATGCCCGCATATACTGCCATCGCATAATAAGTATGTAGCGGATGGAAATTAATACTACAACGATTGGGCGAAAAGATAGGTGTCGCTAGCAGATGATCTAAATCAACTAGCATGGTTGCTATTAGGATCAAATAAACTCGCTTATAGTCACTACGAAAAAACATATAGGCGATAATCAACGGCATGCCAAAATGTAGAAAATAATGGATAACGGTTTGACTCATCGCTTTTTCCGAACTAAGAGGGTGTTTTAAAAATTGTTCTAAGAGTATCATACACGATCTGAGGTATACCTTCACACCTGAAAGGCAAGCACGAATCCACCACCTGACGTACGGAAGTTAGTCACCTGACCTTAATAAACACGCGCAGCAAGTAACATACTAATCTGCCGTTGGGAGACGCCAGTAAGCGGCGTTTCGGTCTGGTAATAACGAACGAGTAAACATGGAACTGCATTTATTGCTATGGCTATTTTTGGAGGAATGATGACTCTTGCAAACCTATCCCGCCGAGCAGCGACATCAGCAGTGCTTGCCCTAATGATATGGAGCGTAAGTTTCTTTCTCCATTTTTTTTGGGAGATGGCACAGGTACCGTTCTTCTCCGGTATGGCCGAAGCGAGACACTGGGACGTGGTCTGGCTTTGTACGCGTGCGACCGTCGGTGATGCCAATATTGCTTTTGGCGCCTACGTGCTTGCGGCGTTATTTGTAAAAGATTGGCTTTGGATTGCAAAGCCGTGGCGTCTGTCGACTTTATCGATATACCTTGGCGTTGGCCTGACCGTAACAATACTCTTTGAATACTGGGCAACTGGCGCTGGCCAAAGGTGGAATTATAGTGGGCTGATGCCTGATGTTCCGTTATTAAGCATAGGTGCGTTGCCGCTCGTTCAGTGGGTGGTCATTCCGATACTGTTAATCTACACTGTCAAGTGGATGTTCCTAGGTTGGCAGATATCCAATTAATAGAGGTTAGCATTAAGAGCAGTTGGTGCTATTTAGCTCATTACACCTGAAAGACGGGCGCAAACCCACCTCCTGGTGTACGGAAATTAGTCGTCTGACCTTGATACACACGCGCCGCAGGTAGTAGCAGTTGTCCGTCATACGTATAAAGACGTATATCCACCTTTCTCGTTGTTACAGTGTCATCAATTTTTATTGATCGCTCTCCTGCAGGAACAAAGGTCTGTACGATATAATCCTCATCAAGAATGTTCTCAAAAACGCGTCGAGTCAGCTTGCTACCGCGATAGACCCCTTTGCTTCCATGACCAGCAACTGGCTTAAAAAACAGCTGTCGCCGAGTACGCCACAACGCTGCTGCCTCGTCTTTTGATACAAGCTTAGTCTTTGGTATCGACTTTTCAAGGTACCTCGCTGCAGCCTCATCTAGACCCCAAGCGCGCAATGTCTGCGAATCGGATAGCAAGGTCAGGTTTTGCTTATTGGCCAACATAGCATGTACATGGGGATTGGGTGTCACCACCACAGCACCCTCTAGATAAGCACTTTTAAGCACGGCGTGGTTAGGGTTTTCAAATGCAAAGTCGACCAGACGATTGTATATCATATCGATTTTCTGTCCATGGGCTGTCAGAGCACCATCGACATAGTCGAGTTCAGAGGGATCTAGTATCACAGTGTCAACGCCCTTAGCTTGGAGCAGTTGACGTGCTAACTGGAACTCCAAAAACATGAACTGATTCTTAGGGTCATTATCGATAATAGCTATGCGATTAGGCATGGCAGTAGCTGATTGTCGCTGCCACTCTTGTATGAACATGCTAGTGACAGCTTCTTCAAACCCATCAAGCATTTTAGTAATATCAGCACTTTGCTCAGAAGGGTGGCAGCATTGTTTTTGTGCACGGGCAAGTGCTACGTTTAAAAATGCGCCTCCAGCGTTAGTATTGATCTCAATAAGTTGAGGGCCATCGCTACCTAAGTGAAAGTCATAACCCATAAAGGCTCCTATTGGCCCTGGATCGAAAGCAGCAATTTTGGGTGCCCATGACAATACTTGCTGTTGGTAAGATGGAAGTTTAGCAGCCGACTCAATAGCTGCGACGATTCGCACCATTGTCTCTATCTCTGTTTTAGGGACGAACACTGGTGTTGCTGAAAAAAGCTTATTAAGCTCGTTCGCTCCTATTGGATTGTTTCTAGTTTCCATTAATTGATCTTGAAGGCTTGTATTGAGCGCTTTACGATTGAGAGTAATGCAGTAGCACTCTTGATTCAGTTGATTTGCAAGACCGTCATTAGTTTCTTCGTTGTTGCTGGTTAAGTGTTCCATTTAAACCTCGTCGTTAAGTAGAGTGCTTACGCTGACATACTCTAGTAAACAGCAAAAAACAAAAGGGGTATTTGGCGTTTTTACGATGATGCTAGTTGCTTTTTAATGTCTCACTTCCTGAGTCTAAAGCGGTGCTTCATTCCTCTTTGATTAACATTTTTGCTAAGAATAAACCCAACTCAAACAATAGCCACATAGGAATCGCTAGCAAGAGCATGGATATGCCATCAGGCGGTGTTACTACCGCTGCAACCGCAAAGCAGCCGACAATGATATAACGACGCTTGTCTGCTAAACTCTGAGTAGAAACGATTCCAACCATTATCAGTAGTAAGGTAACCACTGGAATCTCAAAAGTCAGTCCAAACACCATAAACAACTTGAGGGCAAAGCTCAGATAGCTATCAATATCGGTCATCGGTATAACGTTCTGCGGCGCGAATAGGATAAAAAATTTCAATACACCTTTGAGCACGACAAAGTAGGCAAAAGCAACCCCCGTATAAAATAGAAATATCGAAGACAACAGCACAGGAATAGCAATTTTCTTCTCTTTCTTATATAAGCCAGCGGCGACAAACGACCAAATTTGATACAGGATATAAGGCATCGCTAAAAATGCAGCGACAAAAACCGTTAAGCGAATGGGTGCCATAAAGTTTGACGTTATATCAGTGGCAATCATGGTCGAATTGATGGGTAACTGCGCCACTAATGGGTCTGATAAAAGATTATAGAGCTCTCGTGAAAACCCTACCAATGCTAAGAATATAATCAAGACGGCCACGCATATTTTGATGAGATGCTTGCGTAGTTCAATCAAGTGTTCAGTGATAGGCATATCACTGAGCGTACCTAACCTATCTCCAGACTCATTATTCTGTGTTGTATCTGTTGGCGCCTCAAGTTCCGTAGCAGCGATTTTTTCTTGTCGACTTTTTCGCTTTTTAAATAGGCTCACTGATCCGCCTCCTGTTTAATGAACGAGGAGGAAGTATTCGGTTGATGCTCTTTATCATAAGAGGTGATTGGTTGATGTGAAGCGTCTAAGCTTTGGTTCTGCGACTGCTCAAATTTTTGCATACTACCGCGCATCTCTGCTAGTTCACGCTTCATATCTGACTCAGTCTGACGAATTTTTGCAAGCTCATTTTGCATTTGTTGGCGCGTTTCAGCCAGATCAAGCTCAGCTTCTATTTCAGACTGTAGAGTGGATACTGTACGGCGCAGTTTGGCATACCATTGCCCAGCCGTACGCGCGGCCTGCGGCAGTGTTTCTGGGCCCAATACGATTAAAGCAATGATGCCAAACAAGAGTAACTCGGAAAACCCGATATCAAACATAACAGTCACATATATTAAAAGACTATTTAGTGCCGCTATTTATAAGCGGCTCGCTTCATACTTTGTGCTGATCATCAGTGGTGACAGGGCTGATTTCTGTATCATCAGCCTGAGCCCCTACCTGTGTATTTAAATCATTACTTGCAACTGGACTACTATTTTCATGGTCAAGTGCACGATTATTGCGAGCATGCTCGGTTTCTTCATCTTTGACTGCTTCTTTAAAACCCTTTACTGCACCGCCTAAATCTTTACCAGCATTTTTAAGCTTAGCGGTGCCAAATACGACCACCACCACAACCAATAAAATCAGCCAATGTGTAATAGAAAAACTACCCATAACGATATCCTTATTTTTAAATTCTAATAAAACCCGTATTGGGCATTACGTTTTGACAATTTTTCCTAACATTCATATCACAAGTCTAACCTACGTAGTCTAAGCGCGTTAGCAATCACCGAGAATGACGACAAGCTCATCGCTGCCGCTGCTATCATCGGACTGAGCAGAAGCCCAAATATGGGATAGAGCACACCTGCGGCAATAGGAACACCAAGTGCATTGTAGATAAAGGCAAAAAACAGATTCTGTCTGATATTGCGCATGGTGGCGTGGCTAAGCTTATAAGCTTTGGCAATGCCCATTAAATCACCTTTTAGCAGGGTAATGCCCGCACTCTCCATCGCCACATCGGTACCGGTTCCCATAGCGATACCAACATTAGCTTGCGCTAGCGCTGGTGCGTCGTTGATACCATCACCCGCCATAGCGACCAATTTACCGCTGTCTTGCATTTCTTTGACGATACGGTTTTTATCCTCTGGTGAGACATCCGCATGAACTTCATCAATACCTAGTTTATTGGCGACTGCCTGCGCGGTTTTTTCGTTGTCACCGGTTAGCATCACAACTTTTAAACCTGCGTCATGAAGCAGTGAAATAGCCTCTTTAGTGCTTGGTTTAATAGGGTCAGCAACTGAAATAATACCAGCAGCTTTACCGTCTATAGCCACAAACATTACCGTTTCACCGTCTTTTCTACGGACATCAGCTTTAGTGGACAGCTCATTATCAAAACTATTTAGGCTTTCCATAAGCTTAGAGTTACCAATAGCGACTTTCTTACCATCGACCACGGCTTGTACGCCTTCGCCAGTAGTCGAATTAAAGTCAGTAGCTTTAGGAATAATGAGTGATCTTTCTTGAGCTGCTCTAACGATAGCTTCTGCTAAAGGATGCTCGCTAGCGCTTTCTACTGAGGCTACCAATGCGAGGAACTCGTCTTCATCTTGACCTACCTGCGCATCAATTGCGGTAAGCTCGGGCTTACCAGCGGTCAGTGTTCCGGTCTTGTCGACGACAATGGTATCGACTTTTTCCATACTCTCTAACGCTTCAGCATTTTTGATGAGGACGCCGTTTTGCGCGCCTTTGCCGGTACCAACCATAATGGACATCGGCGTCGCTAGACCAAGGGCACAAGGACAAGCAATAATCAGTACCGCAATCGCGTTAACCAAAGCATAGGCCATAGCGGGCTCAGGGCCGAATATCGCCCAGACAATAAAGGTTATGATAGAGGTGACAATAACAATAGGTACGAACCAACCCGCCACTTGATCTACCAAGCGCTGGATAGGCGCGCGGCTACGCTGGGCTTCAGCAACCATTTGTACAATTTTAGATAATACTGAATCTGCTCCAACATTGACCGCTTCGACTAATAGCGTTCCGGTGCCATTTACCGTACCACCAGTCACTGTATCTCCTGCTACTTTTGATACAGGGATTGGCTCACCCGTCACCATTGATTCATCAACACTACTATTACCATCGATCACTGTACCATCTACGGGTAGTTTCTCACCTGGTTTAACCCGTAGCTTATCGCCAGTGACGACCTCATCAAGCGAGACTTCGACTTCTTCACCGTTTTCATCGACACGTCTTGCGGTTGGTGGTGCGAGCTCAAGCAAAGCTCTAATCGCACCTGAAGTTTGACTTCTAGCTTTGAGCTCTAATACTTGACCCAGTAGCACCAAGGTTACAATGACAGCTGCTGCTTCATAGTAGACTCCGACTTGACCAGAGGCATCTCTGAAACTGTCTGGGAAAATATCGGGAAAAAAGGTCGCGACAATACTAAAAATATAAGCAGCGCCTACGCCTATCGCAATCAAAGTAAACATATTTAGATTGCGGCTTTTTATAGACTGCCAGCCACGAACGAAAAACGGGGCGGCGCCCCAAAGCACTACAGGGGTCGCGAGCACTAACTCAGCCCATTGTAAAACCTGTGAAGGTATACCATACTGACTAAAGTCAACTCCAAACATACCGCTCATCACATATATTAATAGCGGTACAGTCAACACGGTACATATCCAAAAACGACGAGTCATGTCGTCAAGCTCTGAGGTGTCCTCTTCACCGATAGTAAGCGTTTCGGGCTCAAGCGCCATACCACATATCGGACAACCGCTATTTCTAACGTCTCTCACTTCAGGATGCATAGGACAGGTATATACCGTGCCATCGTAATCAGCAGGTACTTTATCGTATTTACCGCCTTTAACAGATTTTACTCCGCTACTATCAGTATCCTTTCCATGACAGCTAGCGTGACTATCATCTTTAGCAACTTCGTCTTCAGGTTTAAGAAACATGCCACATATTGGGCAGTCACTTTTTTCAACATCTCTTACTTCTGGATGCATAGGACAAATATAGACCGTACCGCTATAATTTTCCGGTATCTTGTCGTACTTATCGTCTTCGACAGACTTTAACTCAGTACTATTATTAGCATCCGCTCCATGACAATGCGCATGACTATCTTCATGGTTGTTGGATTCAGCAACCTCGTCTTCAGGTTTAAGAAACATGCCGCATATCGGACAATCGCTCTTTTCAGTATCTCTAACCTCAGGATGCATCGGGCAGATATAAACCGTACCACTATAATTTTCTGGTACTTTATCGTACTGACCACCTTTGATAGATTTTTCATCGGCAATATGTTTCATAAAACCACTCCTTGAAGACAATAAATATTTATAATAAGTACAACTCTTAAAGCACTATCATCAATCCTCGATTGCTATTCATCTAATCATTAATCTAAAAACCTCTAAAAAATAATTTCTATACTTTTCAATTGGAATTTAGTTTTTATCACGCAAATACTTGAGCAGTGCCATGATTGTTAGTACTAGTACTGCGAAAAATAGTAGGGTGAATAACAAACAGATAAGCATCATAACCCAGCCCATGCCATACATCATTGAGCCGTTCATCATGCCATGCATTGACCCATTCATTATGATTTCTCCTCAGTCTAAACTGTGATCACTCCAACTCTTCAATTAATTTTTACTCGAACCGAAGAGGTTTACTGACTGTTAATATATCAATATCTTTAGCGCACTTTGGCGAACCAACGGTATAATGGCACGAATAAGATTGCGAAATACCAACCGTAAAGATACGATTCGACAAACCCAATTAGAAAACCTGTCCACGTCAACCACTCAAAGCCAGGTAGCAGAGGCGCCCAAGCTTCATGCATACTTATCTGTTCGGGTGCAAGTAAGCCAAAGCCTATGCATAACAGGTAACTAATGAGTAGAAACAACGATACACTGTTGCCAACAGGGGCAATCCTTAAAGTACTTGTTGTTAAGTTTGATTTGACCATCTTAGTAATCCTCACTATTGTATGATGTGGTTCAAGCTCAAGATAACCAATCGTATCTAACCATGCTAACTCTAAGGATTTGTATGAATTAAAGCTTTATCCTGTATTGATATTACTTTTTAACTCGTGCGGCGGCGGCAAGTTGACGCCATTGACCCCATTGAGGAATAAACATTGGCACTTGCTGTTTGTAAGCAAGGTAGTCTTTACCAAACTCTTCAAACATATGCCGTTCCTCACGTCGAGCTAACCATGTGTATACAAGCACAATCACTGGAAACAGACCGATTGAAAACAGAGTTGGCCAATGCACCACACCCTCACCGAACAGTGCAATAAACAACCCGGTGTACTGAGGATGACGTACGTAGGCATAGAGTCCATCAGTTACTAAACGATTTTCCCCTCGTGCTTTGTGGACTTGGCGCCAACCTTGAGCAAAAAGACCGACTCCTAAAAATGCAATAGCATAGCCGAGTAGCATTGAGATCATCATGCCTGTCTCACCTAAACCAACAAGGGTCGACCATAAGCTAGCGCTGACATATTGGCTGTCCAAACCAAAAAACCGTACTAATAAATATATAGTGAGCGGAAAGCCATACATTTCTGCGTAAAGTGCAATAATGAAAGCCTGAACTACACCAGCACCCGCCCATTCACGCCAGTTCTTTGGTGCGAAATAACGGTAAAAGAACCAAGAAATCAGAACAATAACAATTAGTGCGAGACCCCAAGTTCCAGCGTGATTAAATGACTCATTCATAGCTTACTTTCCCTGTTGTCTTTATGAATATCGTATTGCATGAAATCAATTCTTGAAGATAGTAAGCAGACGCTTAAATCTATGCAATTTTTAACCAAACAATTTTCTGTAAACTCTTTGATGTTACTGTCAATGATGGTCTGCAAGCGTATCTTTTTCGATAGCTTTTTTCCTCGCTGAAGATTTCAGGTAAACCTGCTCAGCCACAGCAATCACTACAATAGTGACGACTGCTACGCCAAGTACGAATGGATCTGAGTTTAGTTTAATCCAGACAAAACCGCCGAGAACCAACAGGTCAAGAAGTATGGCCACTATAGGCACCCACATCACCGCCTTTATATCCTGACGAAGGTATCGCAAAACACCCCAATGAATGGCGATATCCATAATTAGATAGAAAACAATGCCAAGCGCTGCAATTCGTGATAAGTCAAATAACGTCGTAAAAGCTAAACCCAACACCACAGTATAGACCAACGTATGTTTTTGAACGCTTCCCGGCATTCCCAAATGACGATGAGGCACCAGCTTCATCTCAGTCAACATAGCAAGCATACGAGAGACTGCGAAGATGCTAGCAAGGAGGCCGCCAGCGGTAGCTACCATTGCGATTGCAACTGTGAACCATAGACCATAGTCGCCAAGTGCTGGGCGTGCGGCGGCAGCCAAGGAGTAATCTTTAGTTTCGATGATTTCGGCAAGAGATAGATTACTAGACACCGCTAAACCGACTAGAGTGTAAATAACTACGCATATTGCGATTGATATTACAATGGCACGGCCGACGTTGCGATGAGGATTTTTTACTTCCGAGCCACTGTTGGTAATCGTGGTAAAGCCTTTAAATGCCAGTATGCCTAGCGCCGTTGCGCCAAGAAAGTCACCAACAGTATTAGTGTCACCTAATGTAGAAGAATCAACTGCAAAGCTATCAGCTAGCCAGATACCAACCAACCCGAATATAAGAATACCGACAATTTTTATAATACCGATAACCGATGCAACCCCCTGAACCCAACGATTACCAAGTAAATTGATAAAGAACGCAGCAAGAATAAGCGCGGCGCCAAGGATGGATACCATGCGACCGCTGTCATCGCCACCGAATAACTGCATAGTGTATGACCCGAACGTCCGGGCCAAAAAGCTCTGCGCTATAACCATGGAGAAATACATCAGCATGGCATTAAATCCAGTCGGTAAACGATCTCCGTATGCCTGATGCAGGTACATTGCAACACCGCCAGCCGACGGGTAAGCGTTAGAGATTTTGATATAAGAATAGGCACTAAAAGAAACAACGATTGCGGCGGCTAGAAAAGCAAGTGGGAAAAGCGAACCCGTCATCTGAGCCATCTGACCGGTCAGAGCGAAAATACCAGCACCGATCATGACACCGGTACCTAGCATAACTGTTCCTGATAATGTCAAACTATCCTTCTGATAGCGAGTCGTTCTATCTTGCTTCATACTTATTCGACCTTAATCTATTTCTTCGTAGAACTTCAGTTTTACAGGTTATTTTTGAAGTAAGGAGTAGGTATAGTTAGAATTAAAAGACGCGATATAGTAAATATTTTTTAAAGAAGAGCTTACTTATTGGTATCATAATATATTATTCCAACTCATCAATAAGTGCTTGCATCTCACCGATTTCACGCTTTTGTGCTTCGATAATGTCATCAGCAAGCTGACGTACACGTGGATCTTCGATATCAGCACGCGAACTGGTCAAAATAGCAATCGAGTGATGCGGTATCATCGCCTGCATCCAATCCACTTGATCGACCGTTTGTTGTGATCTAACGCCCCATAAACCAAAGGCAAATAGCACGACACTAATCCCATAAACCATTAGATTGACCTTAGTCTTTTTATACATATTGGTCATAAAGGCGAGCATAATAATAGCCATCATAGCGCCCATATATAACGCCATATAAGCTCTGGTTTCGCTAAAATAAACGTGATCCCATTGATAAGTATTAAAATACATCATGATAAACATCACGACTGTCGATGTTAAAATCATGATTGTGAACTTTACATAAGGGTTCATTTGCTTCTGTTTATTATCCATATGGTTATTCATATTCTTGTCCTTAATTTAGTAAAAAGGCACCTAAATAAAGAAGTGCCTTTTTTTAGAGCTAGTGTTATAAACTGTTGTTACTTACATGGTTAACACTAAAACCAAAACATCACACCAGCAGTCAGACTATTAGAATCAACGTCTTCGTCCTCTTGACGACGTAAGTCTCGCGCATCACCCAAGGCGCTCTCGTAGCTGAAACCAACATAAGGCGCGAGCTGACGACTGAATGTCTCATAAGCCAGCCTAACTTCAGCTTCAAACTCATTAAATCCTTTAGTAATACCGTTATCGGTATCATCTTTACTAAAGGCAGTCAGCTCCAGCTCTGGTCTGACCACCCAACGCTGATCTAAGCGCCACTCGTACGCTGTCCCAAGATCAAGCTGGACTTGACCATCAGTATATAGATAAGCTCTTGCGTCAGTCTCAACGAAGTACGGCGCCGTACCAGCAATGCCTGCCATGATTGCGGACTTATCGTTTTCAGTATTATAAGCAATACCCGCTTCTCCATTCCAGAAGATACCGAGCGGCTTCCAATAAGCGAGTGAGCTTAGACTATCGATCTCTTTATCATCGTTAGTTTGAGCACTACCTTCACTGCGTAGAGTGACACGATTACTATCAGTACCGTACCAGCCTTCAGCTTCAAAATCGATTTGGTCATTCTCAAACTGATAGCCCAAAGTTTCTACTGACACACCCCATAACGGTAAGCTATCCATCATTACCGGTTTACCATACTGTCCATAGTCAACACCATTTGAGTAGTCGGGACTACGAGCATTAGGAGGTGGTTCGCCGCCTTGCATTCCAGACATATCCATATTCATACTGCTATGATCCATACCTGACATATCCATGCCACTATGATCCATATCTGACATGTCACCTGACATATCCATACCACTGTGATCCATATCCGACATATCGCCTGACATATCCATACCACTATGATCCATATCCGACATATCGCCTGACATATCCATGCCACTATGGTCCATATCTGACATATCGCCTGACATATCCATGCCACTATGGTCCATATCTGACATATTGCCCGACATATCCATGCTGCTGTGATCCATATCTGACATATCCATACCAGACATGTCCATACTGCCATGATCCATGTTCGACATGTCCATACTACTATGGTCCATATCTGACATAGTCATGTCTTTTTTAACCGTGGACGGGTCAGCAGCATTAGCAAATGATGATGCTAATAATACCAATGATGATACCCCGGCGAACCGTAAACCTACTTTATGTATTTTCATCTCATCTCTCACCTATCAACCAAAGATTTGCTTAAACAACGGCAACTTCTCTAAACATCCCTGCTTCCATGTGATAGAGCAAGTGGCAATGCCATGCCCATCTGCCAGCTTCTCCGGTGACATCAAAGCTTATCTTTTGTGCAGGCTGTACCATTATCGTATGCTTACGTACTTGAAACTCACCTGAAGGCATCCGCAGATCGCTCCACATACCATGCAAATGCATGGGATGATTCATCATGGTGTCATTGACTAAGGTAATACGTACGCGCTCACCCGGCTTAATATTGACCGGTGCGGCATCTTTGAACATAACCCCGTCTAGAGCCCAAATATAGCGCTCCATGTTTCCCGTCAGATGTATTTCAATCTCTCTGGTGGGTTTGCGCTGCTCTGCCATTATCTCATCGCCGACAGAGCGCAACTGACTATAATTCAAAACCTTTCTATCAATGTTACGTAGATTAATACCAGGGTCATCAAGGTTCATACGCGGACTATCAACGCGCATATCGGACTTAAAGTCATATTCTGTTTTGGCATGTTTAGCGTTATAGCCATTCGATCCCATGGCGCCCATCATGTCGGCCATCGTCAGCCATTCGATTTTGTCCATAGCAGGTATCGCAGGACGAGCACCTTTTTTGGTAGCAAGCGTTGTCGCAACATAGCCTGACCGATCTATGTTTTGAGCAAATATGGTATGCGCGTCTTTAGTGGGCGTCACGATGACATCATAAGTCTCGGCCACCCCAATACGGAAATCATCGATATCGACGGGACTGACATCAATCCCATCCGTCGCGACGACTTTCATTTTTAGGCCGGGGATGCGTACATCAAATATCGTCTGCGCTGAACCATTAATAAAACGTAGTTTGACAGGCTGTCCAGCCTTGACAAGTTGCGTCCAGTTAGCCGCTGTGGTTTTACCATTCATAAGATAAGTAAACGTGGTCTCACCAGATAAATCAGTAAAGTCTGTCGGCATCATCCGCATCTGATTCCACGTTTTGCGCTTATCAAAAGCCGCCTCAAGATCCGTAGCGGCAATATCGGACAATAGCTTTTTAAAGTCTGGCAGATGATAATTATCAAAGTCAGCACGCTGCTTAAGTAGTTTTAGCAGATTATGCGGATCGCGATGCGTCCAATCACTAAGCAGGATAACGTGATCTTCCTCGATAGGATAGCGTTCGCGCCCTTTAGGTTCAATCACAATAGCCCCGCGCATACCGGTCTGCTCTTGGAAGCCAGTATGCGAGTGATACCAATAAGTGCCTGACTGTATCAGTTTAAATTTGTACGTGAAGGTGCTACCCGCAGGAATACCATCAAAGCTGATACCCGGTACGCCATCCATCTCAAACGGCACTAAGAGGCCATGCCAGTGAATAGAGGTCGACTCATTCAGCTGATTATGGACTCGAATGGTGACCGTATCGCCTTCTTGCATCTTAAGCGTTGGCGCAGGCAGTGAGTCATTTATCAGCGTTGCCATGCTTGACTTGCCGTTGACCGTTATCATCTTCTCACTGACATAAAGATCAAACTCTTTGCCTGTCAGTATAGGTACAATGTGATCGGCTCTATCACTATTGACTACGACATTTTGGCTTTTAGTTAAAGCACTATTAGCCATCGTCGGTAGTGTGGATAGCATCGACGCGCCAAGTAGCGTAGATGACCCTGTCAAAAAACGCCTGCGGTTAAATCTGTTTTTATTCATAATATTGACCTAAGTTAATCCATGAAATGAGAGTTGAACTTATATATCTGATAACTTATTAATAGAACTACATCTGCTGCGCTGGCGACTCAATAGCCGCATACACTTGAGTGCTGCCATCCTTGTTCAATTGCATGACTTTATAGGGCATGAATTTACCTTCATACTCCATACCGGGGCTACCAACCGGCATACTCGGTACGGCAAGTCCAATAGCTTGTGCAGGAGGATTTGCTAAGAATTCAGCCATGTATTTAGCAGGAACGTGACCTTCAAAAACATAACCATTAGTAGTGACGGTGGTATGACAAGAGCGCATTTGCTGCGGGACACCGTAACGCTCTTTAAATAAAGATAAATCTGTAACGTCTTGCGCAGTTGCGCTTAGACCATGACCTTCGGCATAGCCTACCCATTCTTTGCAGCAGCCGCAGTTGGCATCTTTATAAACTGTGGCTGAGACGTTTTTGAGTAATGATGACGAGCTGTTAACGGGAGCATTTGTAGGAGCAGAACTTTCATTTTGTACTTGTGCATTCTGGGTAGCAGACTGTTCAACCTTTACTGGTTGAGAATCAGAGCCACTGGTATTAGATTGGCTGCAAGCGGCTAGCGTTAACGAGAGTGACGATGTCACCACCAATAAAAGGACACGACTGGATAACCAGCTATGTCCATTAGAAAGCACATGTGTGTAATGTCTCATTAAATTACTCCTAAACGTCTATTATTATGCTCGATATTCTAAAAACTTACACCCTATATTTAATTCTTATGTACTTAACTAAAAACATTAAATGCAGCACTGTTCAGTACTGCATTATTAATATAATAGCGACAACCGTGAGTTAGGAGGCTTTCATATCTAGAAAGTATTAATGCTGCATTCCAGATTCATCATCCGACATATTCATATCACCGTCAAATGACATGTCCATCATATCGCCATCTATCCTAGTGGTTAGCATCGTGTACTGAGCTTCATCTAATTCAGGTAACGATCTAATGAAGGCTACCATTGCCCACATTCTAGCGTCGTCATGAGAAGCACCCCACGTAGGCATTCCAGATGCCATAATACCGTGCTTGATTGCCCAAAAGCCTTGCTTTGCACCGTCTTCTGTTTGATAACGTTTGACAATATCAGCCTTGGTAAAGTTGGGCGGCTTTGGATATAAGCCCTCACTAAAGTCAGTTTGTGCCACTCCCGGAGACAAATGGCAGCCTGCGCACATATCCTTATAGTCCGCGCCCCCAGAGCTGATATCGACCTTCTCTAAATCTGGTACCACAATATCTTTACTGGCATTTTCTATGGAACGATTGCGAGCAGTTTCTAAAAAGCTAAACATCATTGGGCTATGCTCTTGGTCAGCTCCCACATTGACAACGCCACTAGTAACAACCGCAAACACGCTAACGATTGCCACAAATACGGTAAAGAGCGCACCCAATAAAAATTTCATATGTTTTCCTAACAATTTATTTCCGTTAAGTGTTGACTGCTATTTAACAGAGCTAAAATTTCTAAGATTTACTGTCGTTAGTAACGCAGTGTTTTTGGTACATTTGCTTCATTTTACCCATGTTAGCCATCATCGCTTTCATGGCAGGATCGTTCATATCCATTTTGCTATGATCCATTTTTTGCATCATTTGCATATGCTTTTGCATTTTTTCACAGTTCATCTGATCTTTTTGCGCATGCATTTTTGGATCATGCGCCATAGCTGAGGTTGAAACGACTAGAGCGACGGCAGTGGCTACGATTGCTTTAGGTAAAGACTTTGATTTAAAGAGTGACATGGTTAATCCTTAATTGATTTAGTTGAGGGTACATAAAGCTTTAGGATATTAATTCAGTCTAAAGCATAACCAGTCTAAAGCATAACTTATTGATTCTGACAGAGAGATGACAGCAAGATGACAATATTGTCATCTTGCTATTTATGGTTTTTAATATTGTCATCAATCCTTTAGTATGACATCAGAGCTGATATTACTTATCGCTACCATATTTGTTAATGAAGTATTTTTCAGACTGTAGATGTTGATCTTTGTGTTCAATCTCACAAGCCACTCTAGCATCGATATAGCTTTTCATTTGGGCGCTAGAAAGCTGAGCATCGTTATGATCCAAATTTTTTGCAAAGTCAGTAACAGCGTCGCAGTTATTGATGATTGAAGTACTTAGATCAGTAGTATGCGCATTAGCAGTAGTAATACCTATAAGTACAGATACCGATAGCAATACTACTTTTTTGAATGAACCGTGAATTTTCATATAAAACCTCTTTTGTAAGTTATTAGGCGTTTAAATTGATTACCTGTGAAAATAATTCGTAGTAGCTAGATATTAGGAACGAGCAACTATGTTTCATTCATATAGATTAGCAAATGAAGACTGACAATCTGATTACGAGTACATGACATTTTTGTCAGTTACAAAACGTTTTTGTCATCTATATTGATTAGGATGTCAAATAATCATAATCGTGTTGAGGGGTTACTATGAAAATACTACTGGTAGAAGATGAGTTGAAACTAGGCGAGTATATAAAAAAAGGCTTAACGGAAGCTGGTTTTATTGTTGATCATCACCTAACAGGCCTAGATGGCTATCATGCATTGATGACAGAAGAGTTTAGCGTGATCCTAATGGATGTGATGCTGCCTGATGTTAGCGGCTTTGAGCTGGTGCGCAATTACCGAGCAGCGGGTAAGCAAACACCTGTGCTCTTTCTAACGGCAAAAGATGACTTAAGCGATAAGATAAAAGGAATTGAGATTGGAGGCGATGATTATTTGACTAAGCCTTTTGCGTTTGCAGAATTGATCGTCAGAATAAAGAGTCTGTTACGACGCGCCAATCAAGCCGATTATCAAAGTACGATCCTGCAAATAGCAGATCTCAAGATGGATATTGCCAAGCGCACGGTACATAGAGGCGGCAAGCCTATTAAGCTCACGGCAAAAGAATTTTCCTTACTACAGTTTTTATTAGAGCGCCGAGGTGAAGTGCTACCACGTACCGTGATCGCCTCCCAAGTATGGGATGTGAATTTTGATAACGATACCAATGTGATTGATGTGGCGATAAGGCGTCTGCGTATAAAAATAGACGATGGTCATGAGGCAAAGCTCATTCATACTGTGCGTGGAATGGGCTATCGCTTAGAGGCGCTGGCTACTGAGGTCCAAAGTGATGCGGACGGAGACGATTCTAAATAGCATGAACCATACACTCAGAAACCGGCGCTGGTCACTGCTATGGCGAACGATTTCCTTATTGACAGTCTTCGTTATTATCTCTCAGGTCATCATCTATGCGTGGGTGCAGCGCTCTGTGAGTGGACACTTTGAGCAAATGGACTCAGAGATTATCACCCATGCAGCTTTTAATCTGCGTAAACGCATGGTTAGTGTTAACGAGCCCATAGAACCATTCACAGTGTCAAAGTCCCAATCACTCATTGATGACAATCACTTGCATTCCTCTTGGCTGGATTATGATTTAAAAACCTTAGTAGCAGATAAAAAAGGCAAGTTATTATCCAGTGACCCCAGTAGTTTCATTCATAGTTTGCCAGCCGATTTTAGTTTGTTATCACTATGGCAGGAACATCACGATCAGCAGTTTATGATCAAGATAAACAATAGGCATTACCGAGCCATTATTATTCCAAATCAAGAGATTTTGGCGTTTATTGCCCTACCTACCAATGTGCATCATCAATATCTTATCCAGTTTAATCGCCAGCTGAGCTTGATACTCACAGCCATCACCTTGTTGTTGGTTTCAGTAGCGGCATTAAGTGTGTATTGGGGGTTTGCGCCTCTGGCCACTATCGTCCAAAAAATGAAAGGCATAAACCTGCAAAGGTTAGACGAAAGAGTATCGGTTGGCGATATGCCGTTAGAGCTGCGACCACTAGCAGAGTCTTATAATTCGATGATGGTCAAGCTTGAAAGTAACTTTGAGTCTTTGTCTCGGTTTTCAGACAATATCGCTCATGAGCTACGTACGCCAATAGCGACGCTGAGTACACAAACGCAGGTCATGTTAACTAAGCCAAGAGAAGGCGACGAATACATTGAGCAGCTACATCATCAGCATGACACGTTAGAGCAGCTGTCGGCCATGATAAACAATATGCTGCTACTGGCAAAAACCCAAAAAGGATTAAGTGACTCGCAAATCAGTCACGTGGATACGGATAGTTTAATCACCAAGCTTGTTGATTACTATGAAATGATTGCAGAAGATCGAGGGATAACTTTTGAGAAATCAGGTGATTTTGAAATGGTGTTGGGTGATGAAGGCTTATTGCAACGGCTGTTTGCCAACCTGATATCAAATGCCATTTATTATGCAGCTAGTGATAGTACTATCATGATATCCGCTACCATCCTCACCTCAACCACCTCACTTAATGTGACTAAAGACGAGGTTCGACCCTCAAAGCAGCAACGGTTAAGGATAACGATGACCAATCGTTTAGACAAACCATTAGATCAGAAAGAGGCTGATAAATTATTCGAGCGATTCTATCGTCATGATAAGACTAGTCATAAGTACGCAGGTACAGGATTGGGATTGTCTATCGTGCAGGCCATCGCTAATGCCCATAAAGGTAAAGTCAGTATTACTATCAAAGATGAGTGTTTTTTTGAGGTTACTGTAGGATTATTGATGGCTTAACAAGGTAAATCAAAAGAAGATAAACTCAAAACGTTGTTGTCAAAAACTCAATATCAGAGTATTTGCAAGTGTAGTCCAGAACCGTTTCTTCAATGCATTCGAAAAATCGTTAAGATCTAAACTACGGCTGAAATACCTGACTATTTTTTCGAAATTATAGCAGCCCATTTCTACAGTAATTTATTCCAATATTACTTTGATGAGTTAATAATTCGCTTAATCAGTAATTTCTGAAAAAGTTAAGTATAAAATACGTACATTAATACTATAAAAAATGATTGAATTCTATACTTAACTAGTGACCAAAATTGATATCAATGTTGCTATAAAATACTTTAAAATACGCTAAACGTCATGGCATAAAATTCTTCCTATCCCTTTATTTATAACGTATAGTAGGTTTATATACATCAAAGTCATTTAACGAAATATGGTGGTTCTAGCCTCCGAAGCCGAGGGTCGTGGGTTCGATTCCCGCCGAGCGCACCAATCATTATGTTCCAACCTTGCTTCACCCTTCCCTTAATACTCTCTTAAACTCCCTATACTTATTAAACCTACACTTCAAAATGTTTGCGGTTTTTCTGTGCTTGTATACTTCTGAGGCTCTCACCTATAGTCGATTCAGTATAATTTGGATACAAGGAAGCCGAGTGAAAGTACTACAAGTAGTAGACTGAGCGAGACTGACACCGTAGCCAATTTATAGAGGATTGACTATATAGCAAAATTATTCTGCGTCCTGTAGATTGGCAGTCAATTGAGCACGGCTAGGTATACGGTGATAATTAATCACTGGCACATCACCCAAACGGCGCTGACCTTCAGCAATCTTTTTATCAATCGTAATCATCGCAATTTTTTTATCTTGTTTGCTAACGAGCAAATGATTTGCCTTACGTGTGACTCGGTAATGAGCAAAATGCTGCTTTAATATCGCTGATGTTTTTTGCAGCGCATCATTCGGTGTTGCATTTTTTGATTTTGCGCCGCTATGCTTTTCGCCTACTTTTGCGCCGCGCGATTTTGCCACGAACCATAAAACTGCGATAATAGCGAACAATATGACAAGCCACCAAATACCGTCTATCATAAGTAAAAACATCCATTATTAGCAAGGGTTGGCTCATGTTAGCAGAATTATCACCAGCGTTAATAGCAGAAGTAAAACTTGCCGCACAACTACTGGCATCCAAACAGCGTATCTGCATTCTGACTGGGGCTGGCATTTCAGCAGAAAGCGGTATCCCAACGTTTCGAGATAAGCAAACAGGACTGTGGGAGAACTACGGTGTCGAAGACCTAGCCACTCCTGAAGCATTCACTCGTGATCCAAAGTTGGTGTGGTCATGGTATCAATGGCGTCGGCAAATGGTCGCAGACAAAGCGCCAAATCCCGCCCATCATGCGTTGGCTCAATGGCAGTATCATGCGCAAACCTCCGATCAGCAGCTGACACTCATCACCCAAAATGTCGATGATTTGCACGAGCAAGCTGGTAGCGCAGTGACTCACCTGCATGGTCATCTTTGGCGCAATCGCTGTGGTCAGTGTGAGATACCCTATCAAGATCAATCGAGAGCATCGTACGATAATCAAGGCACTATGAGCTTTGATGAATCACTGCTTAACTGTCCGCATTGCGACGGTTATATTAGACCAGATATTGTTTGGTTTGGCGAAGCCCTACCTATACAGGCATGGCAGACTGCCGAAGATGCTGCGGCTAATTGCGAAGTGTTTATCAGTATCGGTACATCAAGCTTGGTTTACCCTGCTGCTGGATTATCACAGCTAGCCAAACAAAATGGCGCGCAAGTTATTGAGATAAACCCTGACCCAACGCCAAATACTATCGTCGATATCACATTAGCAGAAAAGGCTGGAGTAATACTGCCGCTACTTATAGCAGAGATTACTACTTTATAATTGCTACTACTTATAAACATTGCTGAATGACAGACAATAAAAAAGGCTTAACGATTTGTATAAACCGTTAAGCCTTCGCTACTAAAAATAAGCTCGTTGCAGCTTATTTCAATGCAAGATCAACTCTCGCTAAGTAAGCTTCTTTCAATTCATCACTGATAAATGCCGATTTAAACGAGTTTTTTACCAAAGTAATAATATCGTCTTCCGTAATCGGCAGATTCTCATAGAGGTTGATAAAATTTTGATTCACGTAGCCTTTGAAGTACGCTGGATCATCTGAGTTAACGCTAATATTTAGACCATAATCTAAAAGCTCTTTAATATTGTGCTCTTTATAAGTCTCAAAGACCTTTAGCTCGATATTTGAGTTCGGGCAAACCGTCAATGGCATTTGCTCATCTTTGAGTCTTTGCATCAACTCTGGGCTTTTTATAGACTGCACACCATGATCGATTCTATTAATATTCAATAAATCTAATGCTTCATAGATGTACGAAAAGTCAGCTTCTTCGCCTGCATGAGCAACCAACTTAAAGCCTTCTTCTTTGGCTTTTTGGAAGACTTCTTTGAATTTCGATGGTGGGTTACCTAATTCTGATGAATCCAGACCAACACCGATAATATCGTCTTTATAATCCAGTGCTTGCTCTAACGTCTCAAACGCTTCTTCTTGCGATAAATGACGCAAGAAACACATGATGATGCATGACGTGATACCGTATTTTGCTTTGGCATCGGCGAGTGCTTCTTTGATACCTGTGATGACCGCTTCAAAAGGCACGCCGCGTTCGGTATGCGTTTGCGGATCAAAGAATATCTCTGTGTGGATGACATTGTCTTCGACACATCTAAGAATATATTCCCATGTCAAATCATAGAAATCATCTTTGGTGAGCAGGACATTTGCACCCGCATAGTAAATATCTAAAAAACTTTGCAGATTGTTAAAGTTATAGGCGGCGCGCACGTCTTCTACGCTGTCATAAGGTATCTCTACGTTGTTCTTTTTGGCCAATCTAAACATCAGCTCAGGCTCTAGCGAACCTTCGATATGTAGATGAAGTTCAGCTTTCGGTAGTTTCTTTATTAATTCAATCATAGTATTCCAATAATGGTGTTATCGAGACGAGCCCTAGTAAATGTTGCACACTAGGATAATCAAACCATACATATATGAGGCGGTATCTGTCCCAGAAGAATCATTTTAACACTAAAAGTATATCGCCTAAAACAAAACCCTTTGACCGTATAGATAAGCTACTGATGGTGTGTCAAAAAGTATGCTGATTAAAATTTGAACAATTTTTGAAGCCTTGAAAGCCCTATAGAATCAGAGAACTTAGCATAGATTTCGTATTGACTTTTATCGCCAGCATACTTTTTAGAACACCACCAAGCTACTTATAAAAGTAGCCTTCTTAATACAACCGTATAAGGCGCAAACTACTTTAAAAACACCACTGTATCGGACAGCTCATTACCTTCTGGATCATGCTCTAAATGATAATACTGACGTAATACCTGCCCCACTTCATCCAGCAGTTCAGCTAAGCTCTCTTCTGTCTTTTGAGTAGCAATACCAGATACTGCCTTTTCGCACATTGCATTCCATACCGTTGGACTAACGTGAGCGCTGATACCTCGGTCTGCGACAATCTCTAGTTTACGCTCGCATACATTGACATAGATCAAGACGCCCGTATTTTCTTCGGTATCCCAGACGCGATATTCGCTAAACAAATCAATCGCACGCTCACGGCAGTTCATGCGATAGGCCTCTTGGATAGGCAAATGGTTTTCTACAATCAAGAACACCTCACCACGATGCCCACGTTCGGCTCGTGTCACAGCATCTGTTAAACGCGCCTTGGATTCTGTTGTTAGCCACTTACTATGTAATAAAGGGACGAACAAAACTTGACGCCACCAGCGGGCAAAACTGGGGTTTGAAGCGTTGTCTTCTACCATTATATTATTTCCTCAAGTACGTCGTTTTCGATGGTTATGTAGAGTTTATTTTGTTTGCGTATGTGGAATACTTACCACGAGCCACCTGCACCGCCGCCGCCGAAACCACCGCCGCCCCCGCCAAAGCCGCCGCCTCCGAAACCACCACCGCCAAAGCCGCCTCCACTGCCACCGCCCATACCGGGTAAGAAAATTATGCCGCCTCTGCGCCCACCTTTACCGCCGCCGCCTTTTCCACCGCCACCACTAGCAAATATCAAAAACAGCCATATAAATATCGTCATAATAGATGTCATAATGAAGCTGCCACCCAAGGCTAATGATCCCACAAAAAAACCACCAGCGGTTATAGTAGAACCAAACACGCGCCCAAAGATACTGGTAATAACACCACCAAATACCAATGCCATAATAAATAAGAAAGTAGGTGATGGTAGCTCATTTGAGCCTTGTTGAGCAGTGCGCTCTGCAGCTTGCTCATCAGCACGAGCCAAGACCTCAGGATCAGCCGTTAGGCGCGTTTTGAGTGCATCGACACCAGCAATTATCCCCGCACCATAGTTATTTTGCTTAAATAACGGCGTGATATCTTCACGAATGATACGGTTGAGCGCAGCATCTGGCAACACCCCTTCTAGCCCGTAACCCGTTAGGATATACATATCACGGTCATTGACAGCGACCACAATTAGCAGACCGTCATCGATAGCTTCATCACCCAGTTCCCACTTCTCAGCAACTTGCAAGGCATAATCAAATATTGGTACGCCATTGGTAGTTGGTACGATAACCACCGCTGCTTGTGCTAAGCCTTGCTGATAAATACTTCGAAGCTGAGCCTCTAGACGTAGCTTCTCTTGGGGATTTAGGATATTAGCCTGATCAACGACTGGTTCATTGAGTATCAACTTATCAGCGTCAACACCCTCGGCACTGGAGCGTACTGGTGGCTGATCGGTTTGAGCATTGGCAGTACCATTTGCTGCGCTTTGGTTATCTGCGTTTTGATTGATAGCGTCGTTGCCGAGCATCGCTTCATTGATAGCATCGTTATTTAATACAGCATCATTAATTGCTTCATTAGACTCGCCTGCTTTAGCAACGGCCACCAACTCTTCGACACTACGGTTTTGCAGATTCGAGGTGCTATCTGTCGCCACCGCTATATCATTGGGTGCAGCGTGCAATGCAGGCACGCTGACGACACCTAACGTAAACAGTAATGCTGATAAGATTGCTTTTGAATTATTCATCTAATCTATACCACCTCAGATAACATCTTTACCAATTGATAGACTCTAACTAATCATCATTGAACCATTAGCTAAATAAACAGAGCTGCCTATGCCGCTCTATTGCTATTGTCACATTAATTCTAAATTTTATTCAGCTGACTTTTCTGCAGAGTCGCCAAAATCAACACTTGGTGCGGTTGAAATCGCTTCTTCATTGGCCACACTAAAGTTGGGCTTAGTATCCATCCCAAATACTTTTGCAGTGATGTTGGTTGGGAACTGACGTACCGTTGTATTGTATCCTTGCACTTCTTGGATGTAGCGGTTACGAGCCACAGCAATACGGTTCTCAGTACCTTCTAACTGCGCTTGCAGGTCCTGAAACAGTGCATCTGATTTTAGATCTGGATAACGCTCAGATACCGCCATCAAACGTGACAATGCGCCTGTCATCTGCTCTTGCGCTGCTGCATAACGCTCCATCGCTTCTGGATCATTGAGTACTTCTGGCGTCACCGTGATACCGCCCGCACGTGAGCGAGCTTCTGCCACTTGGGTGAAGACTTCTTGCTCTTGCTCGGCGTATTGCTGTACGACTTTGACTAAGTTTGGCACCAAATCAGAACGGCGCTGATACTGGTTGACCACTTCTGACCATGAAGCAGTGACCTGCTCATCTTGTGCTTGCAGGTTGTTGTAACCACAGCCGCTTAGACCAACCGTAGAAGTTGTTAATAAAGCGGCTAGCAACATCGGCTTCATAATAGATTTACGCGTCATTGTTGATTCTCCTAATAATGATAAATAACAAATATCCAGTACCACATTTTTAGTATTTTAAGTTTTCTTGGTATTCATACGGCAGTCATACGCTCTACATATTGTATATCTGCGCATCACTCTATCAGCATGATATCAAAAGAAGTTGTTCTAATGATGGCGTTATATACGGCTTTTTACAATTGACCGTTACCAAAACACAACCGCATAGTGTCAACGATAACGCGTTTTTATCATGATAGATATAGAGCAAAAATCTAGCAGTCTGGCGCAGTCAGACTAAATGTTATGAAAGTACAAACAATTATTTATATATAATCTAAATCTTACTAATGTATCTGCTAAATAAAATATGGAATATATCTACCGTCTATAAAGAAATTTCTAGTAATTAGTACAAAAATATGGCAAATTGCAGTTACGTAGCCGTACGGTTTGAATACATTTGGTAGTGGACTTATAGTTTGATTAGTATTAGCGAGTTGTTAATTTCTTAATAAAAACATCAATTAACTGTCAAATTATCGCTAAATACTGTCAATTCGCCATACCAGTCATGTATTTATTCAAGACAGCTCATAGTAAGTTGAATGCCATCATGGTGATGGATATTTAATTATATAACCGCCTGTTTTATCCGCCGGTCAACTTATGACTCATCTGATGTGTAACATGATGATAGAAGACCGCAGTAGTTGAGGTTGTAGAATAATAGTAAACGCAGCTGATATTTATATTGTCAGTGATAAGCGCTATGCAAATAGTCCGTATTACTGACGAGATACGCGGGTAAATACAGACAACTACAGTCCATTCTTGGTGGCCAAGCACATGAGACTTAGACAACAAATAAGTCGATGCAGAGACTTTAACTGCTTAACTTAAATAAGTAAGTTAACCAGTTAGTTTACTCCTAGCAAACAGTGCCACCTTGAGACAGTACTAGGAACATAAATATGGAAGGTTTAGTTAACTTAGTAAATGGAATTATCTGGAGCCCAGCGCTGATTTATCTCTGCTTGGGTGCCGGTCTGTTCTATTCCATTATGACGCGCTTTGTACAAGTACGTCTATTCGGTGAGATGATCAAACTCCTATTCACTGGTAAATCTAGTGCACAGGGTATCTCATCATTTCAGGCACTTGCCGTCTCACTCGCCGGTCGTGTGGGTATGGGTAACATCGCTGGGGTAGCTGCTGCTATCGGCTTCGGTGGCCCAGGTGCCGTTTTCTGGATGTGGATCGTAGCCTTCCTAGGCGCATCTACAGCCTATGTCGAATCTACTCTTGCTCAGATTTACAAAGAAAAAGATGTGGTAACTGGCGAGTATCGTGGTGGCCCAGCTTATTACTTTGAACGTGCCCTTGGTCAAAAGTGGTACGGTATCCTCTTCGCAATCGCTTCTATTTTATCATGTGGTATGTTCTTACCTGGTGTACAGGCGAACGGTGTTATCAGTGCATTTGCACAGGTAATGGGCGAAGGTACGATCATGAACGTTGCAGGCCTAGAAGTTGGCTCTATGCGTTTGGTCGGCTTGGCTATCATTTTAGTCGTGCTAGGTATCATCATCTTTGGTGGTATTAAGCGTATTGCAACCTTTACTGAGTTCGCAGTACCTTTCATGGCATTAGGTTATATTGCCCTAGCGCTGATCATCATGTTCAGCAACTTCAGCTTGATTCCAGATGTGTTTGGTATGATCGTTGGTGATGCATTCACTGCCCAAGCAGGTTTTGGTGCTGCTATCGGTTGGGGTGTGAAACGTGGTATCTACTCCAACGAAGCTGGTCAGGGTACAGGTCCTCACGCTGCTGCTGCTGCTGAAGTTGAGCATCCATCACAGCAGGGTTTAGTTCAGGCATTCTCAGTATATGTTGATACATTACTAGTATGTTCTGCTACTGCATTCATGATCTTGTCTACTGGTATGTATAACATTCAAGGTACGCTACCAGATGGTCAGTTCATCGTACAGAACGTCGCCGCTGCTACTGAAATCAATGCTCCTGCTTTCACGCAAATGGCAATGGAATCTGTATACGGTACGTTTGGTAATGTCTTTATCGCAATCGCTGTATTCTTCTTTGCCTTTACGACAATTCTGGCTTACTACTACATCGCTGAAGTAAACGTCGCTTACTTAACACGTTTCCTCGGTCGTAGTGCGAACAGAACTGGTCTATTCCTAGTGAAAGTGCTTATCATGGCGATGGTTGCTTATGGTGGTCTAAACTCAGCTGGTTATATCTGGGCAATCGGTGATATCGGTGTTGGTCTTATGGCTTGGCTTAACATTGTTGGTATTCTTGTCATCTTCATCGTGGCTCGTCCAACCCTTACTATGCTTAAAGACTATGAAGCTCAGCGTAAAGCTGGCGTCACTCGCTATAGTTTTGACCCTGCTAAATTCGGTATCAAAAACGCACCGTATTGGGAAGAGCGTCATCTAGCACAGCAAAAAAGCATGAACGCTGATCCATTACGTAAAGATAAAGTGTAAATCGATTTAATAGGATTACTCCTTAATCTTATTGAATAAATAAAAAGCCCGAGACTATAGTCTCGGGCTTTTTTGTTTGGATAGTTTTCCACACCACTACAGAATAGCTTACCGAAAAAACATCAAAGCCCACGTTCATAAGAACTGATTTAATACCTTAAAACTGCCCTTTTATTCTCAAAATTAATCTGTATTCGAAATAACATCTGACTGTTATTTTGTATTTTGCCTGTCTTCTTTATAGAGCTCGCTTTAGCATTAAACTACTTTATATTAATTAAGTCGTCGTACCAGTATAGGTAAACCACAGTTCCCCTATTCTTAATTCATAGACATAAAAAAACCTAGCACGATGGCTAGGCTTTCTTTAAATAACTTGTAGATTACGAATCTACGCGTTAATAGACAGCTTATTCAGGCATTAATACTGCATCGATAGTGTGAACCACACCATTGGTTGCCATGATATCTGTACCAGTAATATTTGCTGTGTTACCAGTAGCATCAGTAATTACGTTGTCTTCACTGATAGTAATGGTTTTACCGTTCGCTGTTTCGATCTCAGTACCGTATGGGATATCAGCCGCTTTAACTTCCATTGCTAGCACATGGTAAGGAAGAACCGTTTTTAGCAAGTCCGTATTGGCCAATAACTCTTCTTTAGTCACGCCTAGTTTTTCTAGTACTGGCGCAAACGCATCATCAGTTGGGGCAAATACAGTATGCTTAGTTTCTTCCATTAGCATAGTATCAAGACCAGCAGCCTGTAGCGCAGCGGTTAAGATAGTTAGGTTTTCGTTCTCTGCTGCAATTTCAGCGATAGTTTGAGTCGCTTCCATATCCATCTCGGCCATTGGCTCTGCTTCAACAGCTTCGGTCTCAGCAACTGGCTCAACTGCCATTTCTTCAGTCGCTTCTGGTTCAGTTGGCTCTGCAACAGTCTCTGTGTCGTTACACGCTGCTAGTGACATGGCTGCGGTTACAACTGCGATAGATAACAAGTTCTTCTTTAACATAGGTAATTCCTTTTCGGATAAATAATTGATTAAGGGATTTATTTAAATTAATAACTTTCGATAAATATAATGGCGACCAATGATTGATAAATGTATCAATTACTTAGTCATACTATTTAGTCCGTTATATTGATAGTTCTCAGTCTAACTGTTTAATTTTCAAATGGTATTTACTTAGGTAGCAACACTGTATCAATCACGTATATAGCATTGTTTGCTTGTATATCAGTGAGACCATCCCAGATTCTGTGTAACTGCCATTTAGATTAAATGCTTACTGATACGGTCATCAAACATAATCATAAAG
>NZ_PJBU01000081.1:0-36945 GCF_002863645.1 Psychrobacter sp. MES7-P7E
GATAAAAGCGATAGAAAATTTTATACATTTCTACTGGAATTCAGACGATTTTTTAGAAATTATTTATATAAAAAGTACTTTACCAAGTATCCTTACTTTCGCCAATGACTCCACCTACGAAGATGCACTGAAATCACTCAATAATATGGAAGATCTCATTGATGACTTAAATACAATCAGTGATAATAGTGCAAATATGGATTGGTAGATATCACTTAATAGACTTTATATTTTTCAGGTTAGTCAAGCTTGGACTGAAATCTGGAATCTTTTATTAAATGTTTTTCTTTATTAAAATATTAGCTTAGCAACTACTCGATAGTAGAGGTTCAAACTCAAAAAAAGCAGCAAGATAATCTATCTTGCTGCTTTTATATTTAACTCAAACTATCTAACTCTTAGATTTCTGCCGCAACCTCAGCCCCATCACGAATCGCACGTTTGGCATCCAATTCAGCGGCCAGTTTTGCACCACCGATTAGGTGATATTGCGCGTCTGGCGCATCACCCACATTTGGCATTAGCTCAACGACTGACTCTTGACCAGCACAGACGACGACACTATCGACACGTAATAACTGGCTTTGACCCTGTGGGTTAGTTACCCAGATACCTTCGTTGGTGATTTTGTCATATTGCACGCCAGCGACTTGGATCACGCCGTGAGATTTGATATGAGCACGATGTACCCAGCCTGAGGTTTTATTTAGACCACTGCCCAGACGACCTTTACTACGCTGCATCAGATAGACTTGGCGAATTGGTTTAATCGCTGCTGGTCTGACCAGACCACCATCACTTTGATAGTCGGTATCATTGGTCACGCCCCACTCTTCGCGCCACTCGCTGATTGACTGTGGCTCAGGGCGATAGCTTGGATCTTTTAATCCCTCAGGGCCGATCTCATCCAGTGACTTACCATGATTAGCCGTTAGATATTCACTTACATCAAAGCCAATACCACCAGCACCGATGACCGCGACTGTGTTACCCACTGCTTTTTCGCCAGACAGTAGCTCAGCATAGCTCATGACTTGTGGCAGCTCAGCCCCTTCGAGCTTACCTTCTAGACTTCTCGGTACGACACCCGTTGCCACGATGACATGATGGAACTTGGCTTTCTCAAGCATGTCCTTATCAACTTTGGTGTTCAGTTTAATCTCAACACCCAAATGCTCAAGCTCATTGATATAGTAGCGAATAGTCTCAAAGAACTCTTCTTTGCCAGGGATGACTTTGGCGTAGTTAAACTGCCCGCCAAGCACATCTTTTGCTTCAAATAGAGTCACGTCATGACCACGTAGGGCAGCTACATGAGCGGCTGACATACCAGCGACACCGCCACCGATGACGGCGACTTTTTTCGGCTTTTTGGTTTTTTTATAGACCAGTTCAGTCTCATAACAGGCTTGCGGATTGACCAAACAAGTCGAGCGTTTGTTTTCGAACGTATGGTCGAGGCAGGCTTGGTTACAAGCAATACAGGTGTTAATGCGATCTGTCTGACCGTTTTTGGCTTTATTGACCCAGTGCGCATCAGCCAAGAATGGACGTGCCATCTGAATCATATCAGCTTGACCAGTCGCAACGATTTCTTCTGCTGTTTCTGGCATATTGATACGGTTAGCCGCCATCATCGGGATACTAATATGCTTTTTGATTTCAGCGGTGAAATCAACGAAAGCGGCTCGTGGCACACTCGTCACGATAGTCGGGACACGCGCTTCATGCCAGCCGATACCAGTGTTCATGATGGTCACGCCCGCTTCTTCTAGTGCCTTAGCCACGGTAATGACTTCATCCATGACATTACCGTCTTTGACCAAATCAATCACTGATAGGCGGAATAGAATAATAAAGTCTTCGCCAGTCGCCTCACGTACCGCTTTGACCACGTCGACAGCGAACTTCATACGTCCATGAATATCACCACCGTAGATGTCTTTACGCTTATTCACATGGCTTGATAAAAACTGGTTGAGTAGATAACCTTCAGAGCCCATGATTTCGACACCATCATAGCCTGCTTGCTTGGCAAGTTTGGCTGAGCGAGCATAGTCTTTTACCGTTTGCTCAATGTTTTTGATGCTCATCTTGCGTGGTTTAAACGGTGAGATTGGGGATTTGATTGGGCTAGATGATACGGCAAATGGATGATAGCCATAGCGACCACTGTGCAATATCTGCATGATGATTTTGCTGTCGTGCTTGTGCACAGCACGAGTAACGCGCTGGTGGTTGATAACGTCAGCTTTGGTATTCATCGTTCCGCCAGCAGGCAACAACCAACCTTCGCGGTTAGGCGAGATACCGCCAGTAATCATCATTGCCACGCCGCCCTTGGCACGTTCTGCAAAATACGCCGCCAACTTGCCATAATTATAAAAACGGTCTTCAAGCCCAGTATGCATCGAGCCCATAACCATACGGTTTTTTAGCGTAGTAAAGCCCAAATCTAGCGGCTCAAATAAATGCGGATAGTGTTCATTGGTGCTAGCGGTTTGGATCGTATTGGCACTATGGCTGGCAGACATATCATTTTCCTTATGAATAGTTTATGAGGCTACTTCTTAAAAACGGCTTTTTAGAATTAGTGGGTCTAAGGGGTTTAGCATCTTCGATATCGTAACACACCGCGATTATTGTCAGCTATGCAGACAAGCGACTGATGAGTGAGCACTATATTAATTGCTATAACGAGCGGGACGGTGTAACAGGCTGCACTGTGGCATATGGTTAAGCAAACACCACAAAACCCAGCCAACTTTTGAGGTAGATTATATACCGTTAGCTTAATGTCACCTAAAAATTAGACTAAGGTATAAATCGATAAATATCGACTTGTACCTATACTTTCTATGCTAGATTACTGTACTAAATAATATACTGACGTTAATGTACTGACGCATTATAGAAATACGATAAAGGACTATCATCATGACAGATTTCCATACAGGCCTTGGCAAAAATGCCGCCAACCATCAACCACTTACCCCTATTGATTTTATCATTCGCAGCGCGCAAGTTTATCCTAATAAGACTGCCATCATTTATGACGACCTAGAACACAATAACCTTACTCAGACATGGCAACAGACCTATACTCGCTGTCGCCAACTGGCTGACGGCTTGCGAAAATTAGGCATTGATAAGAACGACACCGTAGCCGTGATGCTGCCAAACACGCCTGCGATGGTCGAATGCGCCTTTGGTGTGCCGATGTCAGGCGGCGTACTCTGTACTTTGAACACTCGTCTCGACATCAATGCACTTACCTTTTGTTTACAGCATTCCGAAGCAAAGGTTTTAATTCTAGACAGCGAGTTTGCTGAGCATGCTGAGATTATTGATGAGACTTTTCCAGACTTAATCGTCATTCATTCAACGGACAAAGCTGTCGATGTCGAGCGTTTTGGGCTCATGAGTTATGAAGCATTAGTAGCCAGTTCAGACAGCCTGAATAACTGGGAGATGCCGACGGATGAATGGGATGCCATTGCGCTAAATTATACCTCTGGGACGACAGGCAAGCCTAAAGGCGTGGTCTATCATCATCGTGGTGCAACTCTCAATGCTATCTCTAATATTTTAGATTGGGACATGCCCAAGCACCCGATGTATCTGTGGACGCTGCCGCTGTTTCACTGTAACGGCTGGTGCTTTCCGTGGACCATCGCTGAACGTGCTGGGGTCAATGTATGCTTGCGAAAAATTGATGCTGATTTGATATTGCAGCTGATTGCCAAGCATCAAGTTAGCCATTACTGCTCTGCACCAGTCGTGCACAATATGATTGCAGGCGGCAAACCAGAGTATAAAGACGCTATTATCCATACGGTCAAAGGCTGGGTCGCTGGTGCACCGCCATCTGAAACTATGCTGGCCGCGATGGAAGCAATGGGCTTTCATATCTCGCACGTCTACGGTCTCACTGAAGTATATGGGCCAGTGACGGTCTGCGCTGAGCAGGAAGAATGGGATGAGCTTGATGTGGCGACACGTGCTCAAAAGAAATCGCGCCAAGGCGTAACGTCACACTTGATGGCAGGGTTTGAAGTATTTAAGCAAGGTACGACTGAACCAGTCGCCGCTGATGGAGAAGAGATGGGCGAGCTGGCACTACGTGGCAATATGGTGATGAAAGGCTATCTAAAAAGCCGCAAGGCTACCGAAGAGGCATTCGCTGATGGCTGGTTCCGCACAGGCGATTTGGGCGTTAAATACCCTGATGGCTATATCAAAATCATGGATCGACTGAAAGATATCATTATCTCAGGCGGTGAGAATATCTCTAGTATCGAGGTAGAAAACGTTTTGTATAAACTACCTGCGATTGAAAGCTGTGCTGTCGTCGCCGCGCCACATGATAAATGGGGTGAAGTGCCCGTTGCCTTTATCGAAATTCACGCTGGTAGCACGCTGCAACGTGATACGGTGATGGAGCATTGTAGTCAGCACCTAGCAGGTTTTAAAGTGCCGAAATATATTGTTTTTGCAGAAATACCGAAGACCAGTACCGGTAAAGTTCAAAAATTCGAGCTACGCCAAGCGGCTAAATCATTGGCACACGAAACGCCAAAAGTAACCGCTAGTGTTAAATAAAACGGCGACTTATTAAGTCATCAATTAACATCCATCAAAAAGGTCAATCACGTATAAGTGACTGACCTTTTTTCGAGTGCTAGCCTATAGTCAAAGAAGTCTAAAGCGGGTACAAGGCAGCCGACTGCAGATTGTACAAATAGTACGTCTAGGGAGGATAACGCCGTAGCCGCTTAGTAGTTCTCTGACTATATTTATAGAGAACTAATTATGTTAACCAAGCTTAGGCTCAAGCCACTGATAGATTAGCATTCCTATAATCATGGCAGGAATAAACACATAGGCTTGCCATTGACCAGTACCGAGCAATACAATTCCTGGTCCTGGGCAAATACCAACTAGCCCCCAGCCGATACCGAACAACATCGCACCGATAAGCAATTTTTTATTAATGACAGTTTTGCTCGGCATATCAATCGGTGTACCAATCCAACTGCTCTGTTGACGCTTTGCCAATCGTACACCGAAAAACGCCACTATCAGACCACCGCCCATCACCAGTGCAAGGGAGATATCCCATGCACCAAATACGTCTAAAAATCCTTGTACCTTTACAGGATCGGTCATACCTGACACCAGTAGTCCAAGTCCAAACAGTAGTCCTGCCAGCAATCCGATTATATTTTTTAGCATCGTCGTATCTCGCTATTGTTATCTTTTATTAACCATCATATGTCGTTCGCGCGTTAGCCCAGCTATCAACCTTCATCTGGCAATCTGCCATGAATTCGCTATAGCAGGCCTAATACGTGTCGACCGATATAAACGGTCACAATCCCAAACAGCATAAAGGTGACGGTCGCTGCCAATGACCGTGGAGACAGCCGTGCATTACCACAGATACCATGCCCACTCGTGCATCCTGAACCTAAACGCGTGCCAAAGCCGACCAACAATCCCGCACCAATCAATAATGGCACGGAAGTATTGATAGCTACCTCAGGTAGCGGTCTTGCCAACTGATATAGCAGTGGTGAGATGACCAGACCCAGTATAAACAGCACCTGCCACATCTCTACACGCTTGGGTTTTAGTAGGCTTGAAAAGATGCCACTGATACCTGCTATACGGCCGATACCCAGCAGTAAGATAACCGTCGCTACGCCTAGCATTAGACCTCCTACCAAGGAGATCGGCGTAAATGCTTGCCAGTCTATTTGTATGCTCATAACGGACTACCTAATTAAGTTTATTAAATACGTACTTGAGTATTAATTTATAAAAATACATTATATTATAAAATATAATAAAAAGGTAAAAAAATACTGAACCTAGCATGACAATAATGGTTCAGTATTTTTTATAACTGTTAAGATAGTACTGCAAAGGCTTTAAAAAGGGCAGTGAAAAAACTTAATAAGCTATCCTATTACTATCTTTATCAGCCCTCTTAATTGGTATCTTTACTGGCTCAGCACTTTATTAAGTGCCGTTTCAAAACGCGCTACTGTACCATCGATATCAGTCAATTTATCCAAGCCAAACAGGCCCAAACGGAAAGTTTTGAAATTATCAGGCTCGCCCACTTTTAATGGTACGCCAGCAGCGATTTGCACTCCGATTTCAGCGAACGCGCTACCTTTATGCATGTCATCACGATCAGTATAAGAGACGACAACGCCAGGTGCTTTAAAACCTTCAGCAGCGACGCTCTCAACACCTTTGGCTTCTAATACTTCACGGATACGTCTGCCAAGTGTCCACTGTGCGTCACACAATTTATCAAAACCGATTGCTTTGGCTTCATTCACAGCATCACGGAACTGACGTAAGCTGTCTGTCGGCATAGTCGCATGGTACGCATGACCGCCATTTTCGTAAGCACGCATGATGTTCAACCATTGCTTTAAGTCGATACTAAAGCTATCAGATTCAGTACTGTCTACTTTTTTGACAGCAGTATCGCTTAGCATGACCAAACCAGCGCCCGGCGTACTGCTCCAACCTTTTTGCGGTGCGCTAATCAGTACATCGATGCCCAATGCTTTCATATCTAGCCATACACAGCCTGAAGCGATGCAATCAATGACTAACAGTCCGCCAACGCTATGCACAGCCTCACTCAACGCTTTGATATAGTCATCTGACAAGATGATACCCGATGAGGTTTCAACATGCGGCGCAAATACCACTGCTGGCTTTTCTTCTCTGATTTTAGCTACAGCAACGTCGATATCGACTGGAGCAAACGGCTTTGGCGACTCACTATCATCAGCACGATTGGCCGTGAGCACTGTAGATGACTTGGCGATTTTGCCTTTTTCTAAGATTTGCGTCCAACGATAGCTGAACCAGCCATTACGAATGATTAGGCAGTCTTCATCATTTGCCAACTGACGAGCGACTGCTTCCATACCATAAGTACCAGAACCAGGAACAATCACCACTGCGTCAGCGTTATACACAGATTTTAGGTCACTAGATAGGTCGTTCATTACTTGCTGAAAGGCTTTTGACATATGGTTCAGCGCACGATCGGTGTAAACCACTGAATACTCTAATAAGCCGTTTGGATCGATATCTTGACGTAATGCTGGCATTGAACACTCCTAGTGTATGGTTAGATAATATGCGACATGGATTAGATAGCACTATAATCAAGTGCTATTATTTGATGGTGAGGTCTTGCGCTGTCTAGAGATGCGTTGTCTTTAAACGAATAAAAAACAACGGACACTGATGAGGTCTACTAACGTGAAGTTAATATATTTGTAGTCATATTACGAGCAAACACCAGCACATATCTTGACCTAAGCCATCCATGAGAGCTTGATATTAGCACTGATACTGAAGGTTGACAACGATACGCTCAGGCAACGATATGACTTGCGCTATCGAGCATTTATTGGTAGGTATTGATTGATACGTTTTGATTTATAAAGCCACGATAAAAACATCAATGCCCACGATGAGCATCTTGTAGTCCTGATACCACGAAGTCTAGCAACTCACTGTCGCCTTCGCGTGCGGCTTTGCGCATCAGTTTCGATGGTGCATGAGTCAATGTTTGAGTCAGACGTCGCGATAGCTCAGTGATGATATCTTCTGGACTAACATCGTCTTGTTGCAGCTTAGCAATAGATTCATGCAGCAGCTGATCCACCTGACCTTGAGTACACGCACGATACTGCTGAATGTCTTTGCCAACTTGGCGAACTTGAAAGCGGCGATCTATTTCAACCACCAATTGACTCACTAGCAGCTCAGCATCCACTGCGGCTTGACGACGCTGCTCGATATTACCTGCAATGACATGCTGCAAGTCATCGACAGAATACAGATAAACATCATCAATACGGCTAATAGTCGAATCGATATCGCGCGGTACGGCCAAATCTATCATAAGCATTGGTTGATAACGGCGACGTTTTAGCGCTTGTATGGTCATTGTCTTATCAATCAACAAATCCATACTACCACTACAACTGCTAACAATATCGGCTTCCGCCAATACTTGCGGTAACTCTTGTAAGGGTCTAACGTCTACGCGGCGATTAGGGCCACGTAGTTCAGCCGCTAATGCTTCGGCACGTTCGGGATTACGGTTACAGATAATGACTCGTCCGACCCCTAGCCCTGCGATATGGGTGGCCACCAAGCGATTCATCTCACCTGCCGCAACGACCAAAAGCGTGCGACTGGGTAAATCATCAAATATCTGTGTGACCAGTTTAGCTGCGGCAAAGCTAAGCGATACGGCCTGCGCGCCAACCTGCGTCTCGTTACGCACTCGTTTGGCAGCAGCGAACACTTGATCGATGATCCAGCCGAGCTGATTACTGAGTACTTTTTGGTCTTGAGCCAGATGCACAGAGTTTTTGATTTGACCGAGAATCTGCGGCTCGCCCAGTATCATAGAGTCGAGACCAGCCGCTACTCTTAACCAATGAGTCAGTGCATGAGTATCACGATGTACATAGAGATAAGGATCAATATCAACGAGTGGCAATTGCTTGAAGTCAGCCAGCCACGTTTTGATTTTGGTAATATGCGCACTAATCGCAGCAGACGAGATATTCATGCTACTACTAAAAGTATTATTGGATGATGATTGATCAGCAGCTTTGACATCCTGCACATTAGATAATTGTGAGTCAGATAGTTGGCCGTTAACATGCTGCGACGTTGAAGTGTGCGGCACTAGCGCATAGATTTCGGTGCGGTTACAAGTAGAGACGATCACGCTACCATCAGTAAATGCTTCTATTTGTTTGAGTGCGACATTTACATCGTCACCCACAAGCGCCAAGCGCTCTCGCAGAGCGACTGGTGCAGTTTTGTGATTGACCCCAATGACCACTAATCTCATTATCGATAGACCATAAACATGACGCTCAGTTGCCCCTTACGCTATCTTATTATTTTTAAAAGACAGTTTTTGACGACAGCGCTAAAAAGGAAGACCCTAAAAACCGCCTATTATATCATTATTGCGGGCTTTAATTAACACTCACCCATCTATGATAACCATATCTCTGTATCTGGTCGCAAATGTAACAAATCAACTACTCATACGATTTATAAAATCAATAGCTGGGTTTTGACTTATGGTCAATAATATAACGTTAAATCATTCGCTTACTCTATCTTAACTTGTTATATTTCTATAATATTCAGTTCGACAGACCTATCTACATTTAATCATCTGCAGTATCGTTCTTTGGCGACGTACTCGCTACTAGTAGCATACTCATACAGCCAGACCTGCCAATATCTGAGTAACACGGATGCTATTGTTTATCTCATCGGTCTACTCTTATAATGCTTGTCATGGGTACATATTGCCAATATCTAACGTAAAATGATTAAAACAAACTTGCCTTATCTGTGTAGGTAAACCATGGGCGAATACGGCTATCTATGATTTTTTTTGGGTCATTACTTCGGTCACCACATCCCTATAGCGAATACTCTAGCTTCCGTGCTTTATTGCATGTCGCTATTGAGCGCCTGTGTCAACGGTATAAGCTAGCGTTGTCTCTAGCTGTGTGCCTGTGTTTGGCAGCCCCTGTCCATGCCAGCCATCCCGATATATTGCTAGAAGCAAAAATTCCTAAAGTATCAGTTGCTACCGATATTAAAGCAACTGCCGATAAACCAGATAATGATAGTGCTCTGTTCGATACACCTTATAATGAAGACACGCTCACCATAGAAAACGTAAAAAACATTAATGGCTTAGCGCCAACCAGTCTATGGCAACCTAAGCTTAGTGAACCAAGCTTGTACGCTCTACTGGATGCCGAGTTTGCTGCTGATCGCGATGACAAACGACGTGCAGTTGCTATTTATAAGCAACAGTCTTTTAAAGAAGATGCCACAGCGGTATTTGAGAGAGCGCTTAGTTTGTCTTTGCGTAATGAAAGGGTTGAAGACTCATTACAGTTTGCCAAGACATGGCAGGACCAAAATCCTGACCATGTGCCTGCATGGTTTTATGTCGCGCATTTGGCCTTACGTGCCCACGACTATATATTAGCAGGCGAGACTTTAAACCGTATCTTGCGCTATGACCCACGTGCAGATTTAAGCGAAATTCTCATAGGTATTTATCCAAATAATGATGACGATAAACGCGAGCTGCTTGCCGCGTTGCAGCCGCTAGATAGTGAGCAAAATGCCTCCTTGTCGGTATTAAAAGCGGGCTTACTCTATCAATTTAACGAACCTGAAGTCGCTATCGTTCATATCAATCGAGCGCTAGAGCGTCAGCCAGACTATGTGCCTTTTATTACCTTAAAAGCGGATATATTGCGCAAAATTGTGACCGCAGAGACTGCCATCAATTACGTCAGTCAAGCTCGTCTACGCAACCCTGATAGCAAAAGCTTATATCTATATGAGATTCGCTATCTATTAGACTTAAAGCAAAGCGAGCAAGCGTGGAAATTATTGCTTGAGGCGCATAGCCGCTTTAGCGATGATGCCGAGATTACCTTGCTCGCAGCATTAGTCAGCCTAGATATTGAAAAGTACGCTAGTGCTGATGAGCTACTCAATATGCTTGCCAAGAGTCCAGCTTATCTTGATCAAGCCTATTATTATCTGGGTATCAGTGCTGAGCGTCAGCAGTTGTTCGATCAAGCCAAATACTATCTCAATGGCGTCATGCAAGAGGATTTGGTATTAGAAGCTCGTAGAAAAGTAGTGGCGTTTGAATTACTCGATAACGACGTCGATGGGGCAATCGCGACGTTAGAGAAGCTGCGCAAAGACTTCACAGTATTCGCGCCTGACACTTTTGTCATGCAAGCCGATATCTTGTGGCAACAAAACGAATCGGATGAAGCACTGCGTTTACTAACCCGTGCCGCTCGTAAATATCCTGATAATGAGATGCTACTCTTTGCACGGGCTCAGCTGTTAGATGATAAAGAAGATTATGTCGTTAAGCGCACCCTGCTGAATCACTTGCAGGCATTAGATCCTAGTAACTTATCCTATCAGTTAAGCTATGCACAGTTGCTACTGGCAAATGAGCGCAGCTCAGAGCAAGGTCTGGCGCTAGCGACAGCGATTATTCAGATTCGCTATGATGACCCACGTTATGATAACGACCTACATCTGCAAGCCTTAAATGTCTTGGCGGGCAATGCATTGGCCAAAGAGAACTATCAGCAGGTCATCGACTATCTACAGACACCTTATGATGTGCTGCCAACTCTGCGCTCAGGCACGCTGTTATTGCGCGCCTACCAAGGCTTAGGCAACAATGACAAAGTTGAGGCGTTACTCGCAGATTTGCAGAAGCGCTTCTCATTTGGACAGCACAATATCAATGACCGCATACAGCTGTATTAATAGCGCTGATTTTGGATATGCTTTTTGGGTTTTGCGATTACAGAGATATGATAATTGATAAGGTTTTTATAAAACCGAAGCATTTATAAATTACAAGGTCGTTATAAGAAGCTAACAGCCGTGCATAACCGAGCAACAAATAACGCTTAAGCTAATATCTTTGTTCATCTTTCCATTTTTGAGAAACTATTATGTCAGCATCAATCACTTCTTTTAAAGCAAATAAATTGGCTCTGTTTACTGCTATAACTGCAGCAATGGTCATTACCTCTGGTTGTCAGTCATTAAAAACGGCCAACGCGACCAACCAACCAACGACCACTGTACAAGGTCAAAATGCTGAACAACCAAAAAAGCTAGAGAGCTTCAATATCACCGGTAAAATTGGGGTAACGACGCCTGCGAGTGATTCGACCGGTACCCAAGGTGGTAGTGCATTTTATGCATGGGGTCAGCAAAATGACCGATTTGCCATTGAATTAATTGGCGCACTTGGTATTGGTAAAACCAACATTGAATACAATGGTCAGACCGCTACTCTAGTTAGTGAAAAGACAGGTACATTGACTGCTGACGACCCTGAAACCTTGCTAAAGAAAGCCACTGGTTGGCAAGCACCAATTTCACAAATGCCTTATTGGATTTCTGGTCGCCCAGCACCTTCAGACAGCGCACCACAACTGGATGATCAGAACCGCTTAGTTAGCTCAGTCAATGGCGAGTGGACAGCCAGCTTTACTTATAAAGGTACGGATAAGCTACCTAGTAAAATTAGCGCAGTACAGCCTCAAGGCAACAAAGTTGTAATGACGATTAATCACTGATCTATCTTTTATTAACAACAGAAATCCTGCTGAAAACCATCATTGCTAATTAAGATAGCTGTTTGTAACTGCACCTTATGATAAAAAAAATATGACTGAAAATATAGCTTCATTATTTGCTTCTACGATTACCCGTTTATCGCCTGCAAAACTCAATCTGTTTTTGCATATCACGGGTAAACGTGCCGACGGCTATCATAATTTGCAAACGGTATTTCGCCTGCTCGACTGGGGCGATTATTTGCATTTTTCGGTCAGCAACGATGCTGTTATTTCTACTATAGCTAGTGAATTAACTTCTAATCAATTCTGTCATCAGCTACTGATACTAGATGGTGCAGAGGCTATCACTACTAGTATAGAAGACAATTTAATTTTCAAAGCGGCACGCGCATTGCTAGCATTTGCCATACAGTCAAACACTTTACCTGAGCAGTTGGCAAAAGTGCATATCACTTTAGATAAGCACTTGCCAATGGGCGCGGGTCTAGGCGGTGGCTCATCTAATGCAGCAACGGCTATACTAGTGCTCAATGAGATTTGGCAGCTTAATTTTACCTGTGATGAGCTTATAAAGATTGGCGCGACTGTAGGTGCGGATGTACCTATATTTATCTTTGGTCAAGACGCTATTGCCATGGGTATTGGTGAAGAACTGACTACGATTGAGTTGCCTGACCAGCAATATTTAGTACTGACGCCTAACGCTCATGTAAATACTGCTAAACTATTCGCCCATCCCAAGCTACAGCGAGATGTCGCGCCCCTATCGGTTGCAACCATCAAAAACCAATACGCTGACTATGTACAAACGCTCACTCCGCCTTATCATAATGTCTTTACTCCAGTGGTGACGAACCTTGCTCCTGCTGTTGCAGATGCCTTAAGTTATCTACAGGGGTTAGAAGCGCAAACACTCGGCACAGCACGAGTGACTGGCTCTGGTAGTGCCGTGTTTTTGCCGTTGGATGCGAGTGTGGCTACTAATGAAAAGCTTGTGGCGAAGTGGATTGCAGATGCGCCTTGTACGGCATATATCGTTGGAAACTTAAAATAGCACATATAACCTTTAGATTTCTTATCATCTAAATAATGACAGTGGTAGGATTGCCGATTTTAATTTGCTAAAATAGCGCCAGCAGTAACCTATGATGAATAAATACCAGAAAAAGCAGCAAATGACTTGCAAAATCTGAAAATTTACTTATAATAGGTCGCCACAATAGGGGTATAGCCAAGTTGGTAAGGCATCAGGTTTTGATCCTGACATCCGTTGGTTCGAGTCCAGCTACCCCTGCCATTTTTTAGTACGAAGCGTTAGAGATACATCGAGTATAAGCGGTTTATAGAGAGCCACTTATCTTATTGTCATTGACAACGTTATCCCAGTTTCGGTATAGTTCGCAATGGACACCGCTAGGGAAAAGTTATGTTTTAAACGGTTTATCCGTTTTTTAGATAACTGACAGGTCATGACACTATATTAAGAACGACTACTTAGTCGCTATTAAATATCGGTTGTTCATAGCCTAGACATTACAGGGGTATAGCCAAGTTGGTAAGGCATCAGGTTTTGATCCTGACATCCGTTGGTTCGAGTCCAGCTACCCCTGCCATTTTTTACTGTAATAGTATACTTCAACACCTTCACCACTCTTTTCTTAATTTGAGCAGTTTGACACTGCTTAGCGGTCGCTGCTTGAGTCAATCAATAGGACTTCTGTCATGCCTTATTTGGCGATTTTTACGGGTAATGCCCACCCAGAATTAGCAAAAACCGTAGCCGATCATCTTCACATACCTCTTGGTAAAGCTGACATCACGCGTTTTTCTGATGGCGAAATTGCCGTGGAAATCAAAGAACACGTACGTGGTAAAGATGTGTTTATCATGCAGCCTACTTGTGCACCGACCAACGACAACTTGATGGAAATCATGATGATGGCTGACGCTTTGCGTCGCTCTAGTGCTGGCCGTATTACAGCTGTCATGCCGTATTTTGGTTATGCTCGTCAGGATCGTCGTCCACGCTCAGCTCGTGTACCTATCTCGGCTAAAGTAGTCGCTGACATGTTAAACATCGTCAGTATCGATCGCGTAATGACTGTTGATTTGCACTCAGATCAGATTCAGGGTTTCTTTGATATCCCTGTAGACAACATCTACGGCACACCTGTATTGCTAAACGACCTACAAAAGCAAGACTATGACAATATCATGGTTGTTTCACCTGACGTAGGCGGCGTGGTTCGTGCACGTGCGATGGCCAAGCAGTTAGGCGATACCGACATGGCAATTATTGATAAGCGCCGTGCTCGTGCCAATGAGTCACAAGTAATGCATATCATTGGTGATGTTCGTGACCGTGATTGCGTTATCGTTGATGATATGGTCGATACTGCAGGTACATTGTGTAAAGCAGCTGAAGCATTGAAAGAAAATGGTGCACGTCGCGTCTTGGCTTACATCACGCACCCTGTCCTATCAGGTAACGCACTGAAAAACATCAGCGAATCTGCATTAGATGAAGTGGTTGTGACCGATACAATTCCACTATCTGCTGAAGCCAAAGCCTGTAGCAAAATCCGTCAAGTCAGCATCGCACCGATGCTTGCTGAAAGCTTACGCCGTATCAATAACGAAGAATCTATTAGCGCGATGTTTGACGCTTAAACTGATATAGTTATTTTTAAAACAGCTATTGCAGTAATTTTTAGTAGCAATGACTGTAGTAAGACATCTTGAATAGTTAAAAAACAGAGCGTCAAGTATCATTACTTGGCGCTTTGTTTTGTGTAGGCGTTTTGCGTAGGTCTTTATTATTGCTACAGAATCACGTATAATGCGCGCCTGTGCTGACCTTTTCGTTGTTTTTATTAGGCTAGCACTATCAAAAGTGCTGATCATGCTTAACAGCAACCATCGTTATGGTAATTATCGTAGCGAGCGCTGCTATAAGCAAATGGCTAAGCTTAGACATTGCGAGTTTTCTTCGTAACGATAATATTAGCTATCATCACGTATTAGTGGATTGGTCGCAAATCCACTTTTTTATGACCAGACACTTCATCATTTTTTTTATAGGATTATATCCATGAGCATTAATCATTTTGAACTAAACGCCGTTGATCGTGCTGCTGAACTACAAGGTAAAGGTGCGAGCCGCCGCCTACGTAAGCAGAACCTAGTTCCTGCTATCATCTATGGTGGTAACGAAGAGCCAACAGCTATCTCTATCAAGCTTAACGAACTAGTAAAATCACTAGAATTCGAAGCGTTTTTCTCACACATCTTGACTATCAACGTTGACGGTGAAGAGCATCAAGCTGTTATCAAAGACTTGCAGCGCCATCCAGCTAAAGGCTTCCCAATGCATGCTGATTTCCAGCGCATTGTAAAAGGTCAGAAAATCCACATGAACGTTCCTGTTCATTTCACTGGTCGTGAAGATGCGCCTGGTACTGCTGCTGCTGGTGTACTATCTACTCTAGTATCTGATATCGAAGTTATCTGCTTACCATCACAACTTCCTGAATACCTAGAAGTAGATGTATCAGGCATGGAAATCGGTGATTTGTTCCGTCTATCAGACATCAAACTTCCTGAAGGCGTTGTTATTCATGAGCTTGAGCTAGAAGACGGCCATGACCGTACTATCGTTAACATGCAGCCACCAACAGTAGAAGAAGTTGATGCTGATGCTGACGTTGATGCTGATGAAGTACCAGCAACTGAGCAAAACGACGGTACTGAAGAAAACAAAGACAGCGAGTAATAACTGTTTCTAACTAGTGCATTATTTTGTGCTGGTTAGTGATACATTCGTTTAGTCAATAAGACAGCAGGTGATTAAAATCTCCTGCTGTTTTTGTAAGTAAGGTTTGAAAATAAACTGTCTATCAGTACCTCAAACCTTACCCCTATTTATCAAATTCAAGCAGGGTGTTTTTATGGCCATAAAGCTTATTGTCGGTCTTGGTAATCCTGGTCAGCAGTATATGTTTACGCGTCATAATGCAGGATTTTGGTTTGTCCATCATTTGGCTCAGCAGTTTAATATCACGCTCTCCCCTGATAAGAAATTTCATGGAGTGACAGGGCGTGGGCAGATTCATGGGTCGGATGTGCGTTTACTTATGCCGCTGACGTTTATGAATAAATCTGGTCAGTCAGTGGTGCCTATGGTAAATTTCTATGGCATCAAAAATGATGAATTGTTGATTGCTCATGATGAGCTCGATATTCCAGCTGGTAGTATCAAACTCAAAACAGACGGTGGACATGGTGGTCACAACGGCCTACGCGATATCACGCCGCATATTGGCAATGATTTTCATCGCCTGCGTGTGGGTATCGGCCATCCTGGTCACAAGTCTAAAGTTAGTGGACACGTTCTCTCTAAAGCATCTCCTGATGAGCAGATGGCGATCGATAGCGCGCTGACAGCTGCTTTTGAAGCACTCCCATTATTGTTAGATGGTGATGTCGAAAAAGCACGTTCACAAATTAATGGCTTTAAATTACCAGAATAATATAGCCGTTCAATGATAATGACCTTTTATTTTGGCAGTTTTACCCCCATTAACCTTTTGATTTAGTTAATTAATATCAGTTACGCCAAGGAACCAACCTATGCTACTTAATATGCTTAAATGCAAATTACACCGTGCCCGTGTTACCCACGCTGAACTTCACTATGAAGGCTCTTGCGGTATCGACGGTGATCTATTAGATCTTGCTGGTCTACGCGAAAACGAATCTATTGATATCTATAACGTGACCAACGGTAAGCGCTTTCGCACTTATGCTATCCGTGCTGAAGCAGGCTCTGGTATTATCTCATTGAATGGTGCTGCAGCTCATATGGCAGATTTGGGCGATATCGTTATCATTTGTGCGTATGCACACTTTGACGAAGTTGAAGCGTCAACGTATCAGCCAAAACTGGTCTATTGCAACGAAGACAACACCGTAAAAGACACAGCAAATATCATTCCTGTACAAGTTGCTTAATATGACAGGATGGTGAGGTTTTGGTAAATTTAAGATAAACACAAAGTTACATCTTTGAATTAGCTGCTATTATTACTAAAAATCTCGATGCTAAAAGGAAAGCTGAATCTAAATCAAGATTCGGCTTTTTTTATACCACTTTTATTTATCAAATTCACATTTTTCATCATATACAAGGAAACATACTGATGTGGTTGGCCGCGCTTGCAATACTGATTGGGTTAGCAATTTTAGTTTGGAGTGCCGATGTCTTCATTGATGGGGCGACAGCACTAGCAAAGAAGTTTAGTGTGCCTAGCTTCTTAATTGGTGTCTTAATATTGGGTATAGGCACGTCAGCGCCTGAGATGGTGGTATCAGTACTAGCAGCGATAGAAGGCAGCCCTGAGCTGGCTCTCGGTAACGCTTATGGCTCAAATATCATCAACATCGCATTGGTACTCGGTGCAACCGTATTGATTAGCCCTATTATCATCCGTAGAGGCATCGTAAAGCGCGATTTGCCCTTGCTGCTACTGATTACTGTCATCGCCGCTTGGCAGCTACGTGATGGAACACTGAGCCAAGCTGATGGTATCGTATTGTTGATTTTGTTGGTCGCCGTTTTAGGGCTACAGATCATAATGAGTATACGCGAAGGCTATCATGAGCATGAAGACGATATGGTCGTGGTTAATGCTGACTCAGCGCACTTAAATAACTTAGAGAACTTAAATAACTTAGAGAACTTAAATAACTCAGAGAGCTTAGAAAAGCTAGAACCAAGTGTAACGCGTGGTCTTGTCAGTTTAATTATCGGTATGCTGATGCTCGTAGCCAGCTCACGCGCTATCGTTTGGGGTGCTGTCGAATTGGCAACGCTATGGGGTCTTAGTGAGCTCATCATTGGTCTAACGATTGTCGCCGTTGGGACCTCATTACCTGAACTGGTATCGAGCTTGTCAGCTGCCCGTAAAGGCGAACATGATATGGCGCTTGGCAATATCATTGGCTCTAATATTTTCAATACTTTGGCAGTTGTCGGCTTGGCAACGGTCATCGCTCCTATTGCCGCCGACCCAGTGATTCTATCGCGTGATGTAATGGCAATGGGACTATTGACGATATTGCTAGTGACACTATGCGTGTTTGCCTTTAAAACAAAGCGCCAATTCGGTCGTACGTCAGGTGCTATGTTGGTGCTGTTCTTTATGGGCTACACCGCATGGCTGATTCAAAGCGTTAGTATGTAACTTTTTAGGCTAAAGCAACTGAGCAATGATAAGACTAAATTATTACGTCGATAAGAGTTACTACGTTAATAAAAGTTATTACGTTAATCAAATCAGACTACAGTTTCTTCTTACGATTTTTAAAACCGCGCCATAGCCCTTCATGTGCCACTTTTGGCATTTTTAGGGTGATGGTGTTGGACAGCATATCTTGTACTGCCAAACCGCGAGGGTTGAACAGGCAGAACACATAGTTGAATACCAAACCAAGAAATGCGCTGGCCAATAAGGCGGCGCGTGATCCATCAATAAGACTGCCAATAATGCCGAAAATCAGCGGCATCAAACAAGCGGCCAAAATACGCTTAAACGACTGACCCCACGTTAGCCATTGGCCTGCATCATTAATCGTTTTTAATCGCCACGTCTGCATACCCAATGTCTGACCACCACGGCGCCAGAATATCCCATAGAATGCCACGAGCGTCAGTACAAATGATGGCGTCATAATGGCGTTCTGATACCAAAGCGGCAGTGACTGAGCTTGTGAGGACTCAGTACCCGTCTGCATAGTCAACAGCGTACCGACGACGGTTAGTATCGTCCCTACCAAAAATAACAGTGCCAAAATCAGCATACCATCATAGAGAATCGCCACGACACGAATCATAGGCTTAGCGATGGTTGGCTCTTCGTTAGGATCTTGCTGTACAGGCGCACTAGATTGAGGCTTTGATTTGCGAGTCGTTTTTGACGGACGTTTAGATGGACTTTTTGACATGGTACAAGCTCATAGCAAGCAGTGAATAGTAACGCTATTGTACCGTAAATGGTGGGGCTATCGTACATTATCCTAGATGACTATTTAACATCGTAGATGGCCTAAAATCGTAGATGGCCTAAAATCGTAGATGGCTGTCCAATATCATAGATTGCTCTCCAATATCATAGATTGCTCTCCAATATCGTAGATTGCTTTCTAATATTATTAGTTGGCTATCCAATCATGCTACATACAAGAGATGGTCGAAGAATAAATAAGTAGAAGGGTGAAAGTTACAGACATAAAAAAACCGCCAATTGTCATAAGACAGGCGATTATTTTAATAATTTTTAGCTTAAATCAAGCTATTATGCAAATGGTGCGCCTGGAGAGATTCGAACTCCCGACCCCTTAGTTCGTAGCCAAGTGCTCTATCCAACTGAGCTACAGGCGCGTATTTTGCACTTTATCCACTGCGCAGATAATATCTTTTGCAGTAAATTAGGTTGGTCATTATATAGATAATATCGCTTGTGTCAACATTTTTTTTAATTAAAACAAATTATTTTTTGAATTAATTATTAAAATGTTTAACGCAGTATATTGCGTTATTACTCTAATAACAACTGAATAAATGGCGGTGAAGGAGGGATTCGAACCCTCGATACGCTTACACGTATGGTTCCTTAGCAGGGAACTGGTTTCAGCCACTCACCCACTTCACCTAACGATTCAAGACATTTATAAAATTTCTATAAACATAGTATTGATGCTAACAATACGTCTCATGTCGTGGGCGAGTATTATAACAAAGCCAAAACGAATTGCAAGCGTTGTCTACAGATTTAATGCGGCTTTTATCAAAATTATAGACATAAGTACTTATCTTGCATTTTTATACGGAAAATTATGGCATATTACCGCTAGATATGACTATTGAATTGCTTATTAATATTGGGTCTATTTATTCTACCGTCTTATACCTCATCCATAAGCATAAGCATAAGCATAAGCATAAGCATAAGCATAAGACTATGATAGATTTTTTAGTAGTAGGTGGCTATAGTATTTGTCACTTACTTCAAAATATCTCAAAAGGAGCTGTTATGCGACCTGTCGTACTGTGTTTTTCAGGATTAGACCCTTCAGGCGGTGCTGGATTACAAGCGGATATCGAGGCCATTGGACAATCAGAGGCACATGCAGCCATTGCGTGTACGGCGGTCACTATCCAAAGCTCGCAGCAGGTATTTGGCTTTGAAGCTTGTGCGGCATCGTTGGTAAAAGCTCAAGCTACTGCGGTTCTTGATGATTTGCCTGTTAGTGCTATCAAATCAGGTATGCTCGGCACCACTGATAACATCGCAATGTTGACTGAACTATTTGCTGATCAAGTTATCGATAACAACACGCCATTTGTCTTAGACCCTGTACTAGTCGCAAATAGCGGTGGCAGCTTGGGCGATGAAAAAACTCTGGTTAACGCCTTTAGACAATTGCTGCCCTACGCCACTTTAATTACCCCAAATACTCATGAGCTACGTGCGCTTAGCGGTGAGCAAGACTTGCATGTCGGTGCACAAAAGCTATGTGCTCAAGGTACTCATGCCGTACTGGTAAAAACCTCACATGATTTTGATAGTGGTGATATCGAGCAGTACTTATATATACAGGGCGAAATGGTCCATAAAAGTACCTTGCCGCGCTTAGATGGTGAGTTCCATGGCTCAGGATGTTCACTTGCCAGCTTCATCGCTGGACGCTTGGCAATGGGCGATGCTCTCATTGATGCTGTGCAAGCGGCAGACAGCTGGATTACCCAGACATTGCGGGCAGCTGATGCACCGCATCCTGATGATTCGCAAGCTCAACTCATACCTAATCGCTTTGTTCGTTTTTAGCATACCTAACAAGCCATAGCTTACCCAAGTAGCAGACGTAAAAAAGGCGCTCTATATTTTTATAGAGCGCCTTTTTTATGACAGTTTTTAGATTTAATTAGGTTTAACCCAAGGTTGGCAACACACTCGCAGCCAAACCACCGATGAATATCTCCAGCAAATAGAATGCTAAGAAAGCAACCATTGGCGATAAGTCGAGCATACCTAAATTCGGAGTAATACGACGAAACGGGGCCAAAATAGGCTCAGCCAAATTAATGATAATGCCAATAATCGGATGCTCAGATCTGGTAAACACCACAATCCAGCTAACGATGATAGAACCAATCACCAGATAGCGACACATGCGTAAAAAGTCTAATAATAAGCTAGTCGTACCCGTAAAGAATAGCGGTACAGGGGCAATACCTTTATGCGTTAATGCGGCCTTTCCAGAGATGTCGATTAGACGAATCAAAAACATCAGCACGATAGCGGCAATGCTAATGCGTCCCTGTGCAACAGTCGGAAAAATACGCCCGAATACATCGACGATATGCGTCGCTTTATAAGCAGGTGCAATCATCGGATTGCTCGCATCCATCCCTGCAAACTGCAACATAAAACGAATAAACACCAGCATCATAGCGAATGTGGTGACCAAATCAAAAATTTGAAATAACATGTTGTTCATGAAGTGCTACTCAATGTGACATTATTAACAGATTCTAGGATGACAAATGTCATTATCAGATGCTGATGATTACATAAGGTGTGACGTCAGTGGTGACTCACAACACACCTTGTCAGTGTTTACTTGCTCATTTCTTCACTTAACGCTTGGCTACGATCATAGCAAGCTTGCATGGCCTCGCCGATTTGACGACCAATCTCATTGGCTTGCATTGACTCAACCGCTGCTTGAGTAGTACCGTTCGGTGAAGTGACTTTACGGCGTAACTCAGCTGGTGCATCATCACTATTCATCGCCATTTTTGCAGCACCTAACATGGTCTGCATAGCAAGCGCTGAGGCTTGTTCTTTATCTAGTCCTAATGCAACTGCCCCATCGACCATCGATTCAATGAAGTAAAACATATACGCTGGCGCTGAACCTGATACGGCTGTAACGGCATGCATATGCTCTTCGTCATCGACCCACATGACCAAACCTGATGCTTCCATAACGGCTGTTGCTAGCTGCTTCTGTTCCGCTGAGATATTGTCTGTACCGTAGAGGCCAGTCGCGCCCATCTGAATCATAGAAGGCGTGTTTGGCATTGCACGGACGATATTGCTATAGCCGCCCAACATGTTTGATAAAAGATCAGTCGACAAGCCTGCCGCCACTGAAATGACCAGTTGAGTGTCTAGTACGTCAGCAAAAGCACTTACCACTACTTTCATCATTTGTGGTTTGACTGCTAGCACCACGATATCTGCACCGATCACAGCAGACTTTGGATCAGCCATTGGATCAACAGTATTTAGTCCTTTGGCGGCTAATTGCTCACGTGCATCGCTGCTAGGATCGGCGACCGTGATGAGATTTGGTTTGATGCCGCAACCCACAAGCCCGCTAATGAGCGCTTGTGCCATGTTTCCGCCACCAATAAAACTGATTTTTTTATTATCTAATACCGACATACTTGTCTCCTAGTCACAAAATTCAAAGGTATTCAACTTAACATACTGATATGTAAAACGACACTCAGTTTATCATACTGCCACTATCACCGTTTGATAAATTCAAAATGTCGCGCCTGACATCAACCTGATAAAAATCAATGAGTCAGCCAACGGATATTAAACTTTTGACGCTTTCTATTTTAGACTAAGCTCACTTTCAATGTACTCAGCCCATTGATTGCTTTTAGCATCGCTATCGGTATCTTTATCCGTCTGCTCAGAACTCAAAAGCCAACTCTCAAATGGCGACGCTAGTAATAGAGAAATATTAGTTTGTATATCATTTCCATCTTTGGATTCATTTATAAAGGTAATGCTAACTACCATTAAGCTGTCTCGCAGCCATAGTGGAATCCCAAGCGTTTGATACAGTTTTTTGCCTGCTTGTGGCCGCGCAGCCATCTCAGTCTTTAGCCGTTGCTTTCGATCTAGCGGCGCTATTTTTAACGTTGCCTGCTGTGCTACACCGTCCGTACTATTTTCTAATAATCTTAACAGCGCATCTCCCATCACTCGTAATTGCCAAATGTAGTCATTACTGCTGCACAAGGTGACTAATTCGAAGCTATTATCAGCTGAATTATTCTTAGACAAACTCAGGCTAGATAGTGGCAGCACCTGCTCGGTAAGTGGTAGCTTCAGCCAAGACAGCCATTCGCTGCTCATACGATAGAGCTGCTGACGATAGCGCCGAATGGTATAAGATGCTTTACGACCTTGCCAAAACAGTTCTGTTTGATGATCTTGGTCATCACGTTGGCTTAGAGTTAATACATCATCGACAAGTTGCTTAGCAGGTGGTAACGGCTCATCTTGACCCAACCAATAGTGCAATAGTTGCCGCTGACGATACATGGGTAGCTTTTGCAACGCATCGATATTTAGTACGCGCTGTGCGGATGAAAATTGCAGGTCTGTATGTTCTGTCTGCTGCATATCCTGCATAGCTTGAGCATTGATTGTATCCTGTGCATCATTTAACAGCTGCGCACTACGAGCAATGTTATCAATGACATTGGGATTGTATGTAGCCAGTATTGGCATGATGTCGCGGCGTAGCCCACTACGTACGTTATCGCCGCTGTCATTAGTAGGATCATCTATATAAGGCAACTCTAAGCGCTTGGCGTAGGCGCTAATAGTGGATCGTCGTATCGTAAGCCAAGGTCGCCACAGAATATTGCATTGTACGCCCTGCGTTTGCACTCGCCATGGCTGCATACCAGACAGACCATTCACCCCAGCACCTTGAATTAATCGCATCAATACGGTTTCAGCTTGGTCATCAGCGTGATGCGCTAATAGCAATACATCGTCTTGGTTGATATGAGCACGCATGATGTTATAGCGTGCTTGCCGAGCGGCCTGCTCATCATGCCCATTCACTTGTGCCTGTAAAATGCGACAAGGTATCTGCTGCGCTTGCGCCCAATTGGCAACATGCTTAGCCCAATACTGACTATCCGATTGTAACCCATGATCGACATGTAACAGCTGCGGCAGACATGGCAATTTACCTTGTCGATAGAGCTGCACACACAGCGCCGCAAGTGCCAATGAATCACGCCCACCACTACATGCCAGCCAAAGACGACGACCATGCAACTGATCACTATACTCAGACATACTGCTCACTAATGCGGTTGCTAGTGTCTTATCAACTGGCAAATCGGCAATTGATTTAATAGGATGTGAGATAATTGCACTGCTGGTCATATTCAGCCTTATTTTTAGTTACGTTAGGTGCTTTATGTTAGGTGCTGTACATAGCAACAGTAATAGTAACAGCCAAAAAAAAACGCGCCATTAAATGACACGTTTTTATTTTAGCACTAAGACTCAGACTCTAATATTAAAAGCCACGCATTTGTGACGTTTAATATTAGGTTGGTACAGTATTAGCCAACTAGGCAGGCAACATCACTTCTGAATTGAAAGACTTTAGCTTTTCATAACGTAGCTCACAACGCTCTTGAGGATCTAAGTCTTTAATTTCATCGAGCTGTTCAGTGATTAATGCTTTTAAGGCATTCATCACAGGTTGTGGCTGTACATGTGCGCCCTCGCCCTCTTCGATAACAGCATCAATCAAACCCATTTGATAGAGGTTAATGGCGTTTAATTTTAATGCTTCACTAGCATCTTGTGCTTTTTCAGCGGTTTTCCAAAGGATAGAAGCACAGCCTTCTGGCGAAATCACTGAGTAAATACTGTTTTGTAGCATGTTTACTTTGTCACCAACGCCAATCGCTAATGCTCCGCCTGAGCCACCTTCACCAATGATAGTCACAATCACAGGCACTTTCAGACTAGAGAACACAGCGATGCTTTCTGCAATCGCTTGTGCTTGTCCGCGCTCTTCTGCACCGATACCAGGATATGCGCCTTGGGTATCGACAAAGGTCATCACAGGGATATTAAAGCGCTCAGCCATTTTGACCAAACGAATCACTTTGCGATAGCCTTCAGGATTGGCCATACCAAAGTTATGAGCAATACGCTCACGGGTGCTACGACCACGATGCTGACCGATCACCATCACAGGCTGACCGTCAAAACGCGCAAGGCCACCCAAAATGGCTTTATCATCGGCAAAAGCACGGTCGCCATGCAATTCGTCAAATTCGGTAAAAAGCTGATTAACATAGTCCATAAATAATGGACGCTTGGCGTGCCTTGCAAGCTGCACACTATCCCAGACAGTGCTCATAGACGCTTCCCTTTAATAATTATACTTAATGTATTTATGTTTAAGAATAATATCGTTATCCGTGTTCAGATAATGAAAGTACAGTTGTAAACTCAATAGGAGCTATAGTAGCACATCTTAAATAGCATGACATTATCGACAACGCCGCTTTTGTTACGTTAATCTTTAACTCAATACTTACAATGGTAACTGCTCAACCTCTGGAGTCTCGGCCTCTTGGGCTTCAATCACACTAAGCTGTACGCCCCACTTAGCAAACTGGTCAATCTCAGTACGCAAATCTGCGAGCAAGAAAGCATAATGTTCACTGCTATCCGCCAAGGTAATTTGCCAACTGTTTTCAGCGACTATCTTTAGTTCTAGCTCGGGTAGCGCATAATCACTGCGGCTATGATGCGCCAGTACGGCGAGGCGCAACAATAAGCAGAGATAAACCAACTGATCGCCACCAATCTGACAAGCCTGCTCTAGCATATCAGCTTTGAGCTTGCGGCGATGATTAAGCATCAGCTGCGCCATGCGTTTCTGATCGACTTGTGAGAATCCTGGAATATCAGAATACTCAAGCAAATACGCGCTGTGCTTGTGATAACTACTGTGACTGATTGCCAGTCCTATCTCATGCAAGAAAGCAGCACGTCTGAGCAAGTCGCAATCATCATTGGACAGCGCAAGCTTATCTTTTACTTGCTCAAATAAATGACGGCTGGTTTTCACCACTTGCTTGGCTTGCTTTTTGTCTCCTGAATAACGCTTGATTAATGCCAACACACTGCGGTCACGCACATCTTCACTAGCAAAACGACCAAGCATATCGTACATAACGCCTTCGCGTAATGCACCATCTGAGTAGGTAATGGTCTCAACGCCTAGCACTTTCATCACCGCGCGCAATACTGCCACGCCAGCAGGAAATACAGCTTTACGATGTTCTTTAACGCCTTCTAACTCGATATCATCGATATTGCCAATCTTAATCAGCAATTTCTCTAATTTTTTGACACCTTTATAGGTAATGCGTTCTTGCTCATCGGCCCAACCTTTTGATACTAAAACATTACGCACCGCTTTGATTGTACCGCTTGAGCCGACTACGCTACTCCAGCCTGTCTTTTGATAACGACCATTAATCGCTAAGACTTCTTTGCGTGCACCTGAAATTGCACTATTAAAAGCTTCTTTAGTAATCAGTCCGTCAGCAAAGAATTTTTGGGTAAAAGAAACACAGCCCATCTGTAAACTTTCAGTCAATAATGGATCGAAATTTTGACCAATAATAAACTCTGTCGAACCGCCACCAATATCCATAACCAAGCGTTTATCACTACTCTCGTTGGTATGCGAGACGCCCAAATAAATCAATCGCGCCTCTTCGCGGCCCGCGATAATTTCAATAGGTTTTGGCAGGATTTTATTGGCACGGGAAATAAAGTCGTTGGCGTTTTTGGCTTGACGCAACGCATTGGTCGCGACCACACGAATACGCTCTGGCGGTACTGAATCCAAGCGCGCCACAAAGCGGCTTAAACAGTCAAGACCGCGCTGCTCAGCGGCTGCGCTTAGGATATTATTTTCGTCTAGACCGGCGGCGAGCTGTACCTTTTCAGACATCGAGACTACTTTTCGCACTTCCCCATGGTCAAGACGAGCAATAGCTAAATGGAAACTGTTGGAACCAATATCGATGGCTGCCATCATTTCATCATCGCCAATTGGCGGATTCGTAAGGTAGTCAATAGGCATAGGACAAGTCGTCACCGTGTTAGAGAGAGTGGATAGTTTACCAAAATCACGTGCTATATAGTTATAAAATCACATGTATAGAAAAAAGTAGTAACCACAAAAATCAGGGCAATTTTGTCATTAAAGCATTTATGCCAAACACTCGCAAGCGATGCAAAACTGTAGCGGGAACATCGAAGACCACCCTATAAGCTGACAGGTATCGGCTCAGCATCTAGCGCTTGTGTTACTCATATCGGTTTGCTACATTGAAAGCTATCAATATCATGATAAAAAACCGTTATTTACAGGCCTTTTATCCGTATAGCTACCCTCATAAACCATTAACTATTCGATTAAAAATCATCTGCAATTAATAATTATCAAACCCACCAGCAAGGAAGCTAGTCATATGAATCAGACCACTACAAAAGACGCTACCCAAAATACTGAGCCCCCTATCAGTAGCACTAAAAAAGACATGGTAAAAACTGAAAGTTCGCCTAAACAGGCATTTTATGATTTTTACTTAGATGAGCATCAAAACATGGCCTGTCGCCGTCTACATTTTGCAGGTAGTAGCTTTGGCCTACTAGGATTGGCAAAGTCTGTCAAAACTGGCTCAGCTAAGCCTTTGGTAAAGGGCATTGCCGCCGGATATGCCTGTGCATGGGTTGGACACTTTTTCTTTGAAAAGAACAAGCCCGCTTCTTTTAAGTTTCCATTGAAAAGCTTTGTCAGCGACTTTCGTATGTATAGCGATGTACTACGAGGTAATCTAAGCTTGAGAGATCGCAAGTTTGATAAAGCACGATAACGTTTAGTCGTCATATAAATTAAATGACAAACTTTATATTTTTCCCAATACGATTATAAATAATATATCGATAAACAAAAAAACCAGCAGAGATCACGGGATGACCTTGCTGGTTTTTTAAACCTCAACTTTTTGACGAGCTAATAGCTTAAATGGCTAAACTATGCTTTTGCCATTTCTGCAAATATCTCATCAGCCGCCTTGATTGACGCATCAATGTCTTCGTCGCTATGTTTGATAGACATAAAGCCTGCTTCATAAGCTGACGGTGCCAAGTAAATACCACGATCTAGCATACCGTGGAAGAAAGTATTAAATACGTCCATATCGCACTCTGTCACATCATCGAAATTCTTTGGTGTTTCAGTTGCGCTGTCTTTGACAAAGAACATGCCAAACATACCGCCAAGCTTATTGGTACGTAGATGAATACCATGTTTGTCAGCTGCTTCTTGGAAACCGTCTACTAGATGATCAACTTTTGCTGCTAACTCGCCGTAGAAACCGTCTGCTGTTAAGTCCTCAAACATGGCGATACCAGCGCGCATCGCTAGTGGATTGCCTGATAATGTACCAGCTTGATAGACGCCGCCAAGTGGCGCGATGCAAGACATGACTTCTTTTTTACCACCGAAAGCACCAACGGGTAAGCCAGCACCGATGATTTTACCGAAACAGGTCAAGTCTGGGTCAATACCAAAATGGGCTTGCGCACCACCAAGGCCAACGCGGAAGCCCGTCATCACTTCATCAAAAATCAATACTGCGCCATTAGCCGTACATTCTGCGCGCAACGTATCATGAAACTCTTGTGTCGGAATGACCATGTTCATGTTGCCAGCGATAGGCTCTAAGATAACGCAGGCGATTTCTTCGCCCCATTTTTCAAAACAATCTTTAATCGCTTGCGGATCATTATAAGGAATCGTAATCGTATGCTTAGCAAAATCTGCTGGCACGCCTTTCGACGTTGGCTCACCAATATCAAGCATGCCAGAGCCTGCTTTTACTAATAAGCTATCTGAATGCCCATGGTAGCAGCCTTCAAACTTCACGATTTTGTCACGCTGGGTATAACCACGTGCCAAGCGAATCGCACTCATGGTTGCTTCGGTACCAGAGCTAGTCATACGAATCATTTCAACGCTAGGAACGATTTCGCAAATCTTATCTGCAACTGTCGTCTCGAACGGCGTTGGTGTACCAAAGCTTAGACCATCATCAGCGGCTTTTTTCACCGCATCGATGACTTTTGGGTGCGCATGACCCAAAATCATTGGGCCCCAAGAACCGACATAATCGATATAAGCATTGTCTTCGGTATCATAAATTTTGCTGCCATTGGCACGGTGCATAAAGATTGGCGTACCACCGACCCCTGCAAAGGCGCGAACCGGTGAGTTAACACCACCTGGGATGTGCTTACGTGCTTGTGCAAAGAGCTGTTCGTTTTTAGTACTCATAATTATTCTCTACTTATAGCGACATTTATAACGACAATGCTTTGTGATTAAACGTCTGCTTTATATTTGTTTATTATCGAATCTTTCAAGAAGTTTTTACAATTTAAGCTTTTTTGACCACAGAAGACTTAAGCTTCATTGGTCCGTAGCCGTCAAGTTTGCAGTCGATATCATGACCGTCAGTAGCATCTGGCAACAGGCGAATACTTTTCGCTTTCGTTCCTACTTTAATCACGATTGAAGAGCCTTTGACTTTTAGGTCTTTAATAACCGTCACCGCATCGCCGTCCTGTAGCTCATTGCCAACAGCATCACGAATAACTGCGTCTTGGTCTTCAGCTTGCGCTGCATCAGTCTCAGCCGCCGTCCATTCATGAGCACACATAGGACATACCAGTAACGCACCATCTTCATACGTATATTCAGCATCACATTTAGGGCAATTTGGTAAGCTCATTATTTCCTCGGCAGCCATCGTACATTAGGTTAATTGTAGAGCTGATATTGTACCGTAACTTACCATCTTTAACCAATTTGTAAGCTTGAAAATCAAACGCTATGCCCAATTTAACACTTAACTCATCGCTTACTGATGACGTTTTTTATGACAGGGTTTTTTGTGGTACTCTTCTTAGCCTCATTTAAATTTATATGCACAAACACTGTCAATGACAAAAGCGCCCATATAATTTTTTATCACTTCGATTTACCCTCTATATTAATAAATAAGCTCTCCTCAGAAGGATAATAACAATGACTCAGTCTTCAAATTTATCAGCCGTACCGCAGTTTTCGCAATTAACTATCCAAGGCGAAGACGCCGAAAAATTCTTGCAAGGGCAATTAACTTGTGATGTTACCAAGCTCGGGCTTAGCTATCAGGCAGCCGCCATCGGTAACCTAAAAGGTCGTATTGAGTTCGGTATCTGGATCAAAAAACAAGCAGAGAAACATTATGATGTGGTCATAAGTAGCGACTGTGCTGAGTCTTTGCAGGCGCATCTTAATAAGTACGGGGCGTTTTCTAAATTTAAAACCAGTGCACCAGCAGCGATCTATCCTTGCGTGCTAGCAGATGAGCCAACTTTTAGCCACAAAGATGACCATAATACTACTGACGATACGCAGGCTTGGATGGCATGCAGCCTAGCTACTGGTAATTATTGGATTGTGGCCGCGACTCAAGGTGAGTTCCAACCACAAGAGCTGCGTCTACATCAACGCGGCGGCATGGACTATGATAAAGGCTGCTACTTAGGTCAGGAAGTCATCGCTCGTATTTACTTTAAATCAGCACCCAAAGCATTTTTGCACTATGTAAAAGGCACCGGTGCAGCACCAAGCGCAGGTGACAAACTCAATAAAATCCAAGTGGTCAATGCGATGAAAAATGACGATGGCTTTAACGCTTTGGTCGTGGCACGTCCTGAACAATTGGCAGAAAGCGATTTGAGCATATTGGACTTGCCAGCTGCACTACAAGTAGATGTCGCACGCCCAAAATAAAAGCACATCGAATCAGGCAAATGACGCAGCAAAGGTGACGGTAGTTCAATAAAGAGTTACCGTCATGACTAACATGAGCATAGAGAATCCTATGATACATATTGCGGTACTTGGAGCAGGCGTGGTGGGCGTGACCACCGCATGGTATCTACGTCAGGCAGGCTATGATGTGACCGTGATTGAACGCGAACCGGCGGCAGGTATGCAGACGTCATTTGCCAATGGCGGTCAAATATCTGTCTCACATGCCACGCCTTGGGCCAATCCTGCGACCCCGATGAAAGCGCTCAAATGGTTGTTTAAAGAAGATGCTCCGCTATTGTATCGCTTGCGTGCGGATAAAGCGCAGCTCAAATGGGCCATGCAGTTTCTGCAAGAGTGCCGCGCCGATAGAGCCGATGCCAATCTGGTGCAAATGGTGCGCTTAGGATTATATTCTAGAGATACCTTACAACAGCTGCGCGCGGATATCGGTATTGACTACGAACAGCAAACCCGCGGTATCATGCACTTTTATACCAATCAGGCAGAATTTGATGCGGCTATCGAACCAACTGAACGCATGCAAGCGCTCGGCTGTGAGCGCCATGTGATTGATATCAATAATGCTGTCAACTTAGAACCAGCGCTTTACCCAATTGCACATAAGCTCACTGGGGCGACCTATACCAGTCGTGATGAGTCTGGCAATGCGCATCTATTTACCCAACGATTGGCACAGCGCTGTATCGATGCTGGTGTACAGTTTTTATATGATACCGAGATCTTAGCGCTCAATACCGATACCGACTCTGCGCGTCCGCACGTGCACAGTGTCACCATCCGTCCAAAAGGCGAAAACGCGCAGACCTTCACGGCTGATAGTCATGTGGTCGCGCTTGGCAGCTATAGCGTACCTCTACTAAAACCAGTGGGCATCCATGTACCAATTTTTCCGGCAAAGGGATACTCGGCTACGTATACGGTGAATCCACGCGCACCCCACTTAGCGCCTTTTGTCAGTTTGATTGATGATGAATTCAAACTGGTTACCTCACGACTGGGTGATAAGTTGCGAGTTGCTGGCACCGCAGAATTTAATGGCTATAACTTAGACTTAAATGCCACGCGCTGTGAAGCCATCACTCGGCGCGTACAGCAATTATTTCCAAAAGGCATCATCGCAAACTCAGTGCAATATTGGACAGGACTGCGCCCGATGACCCCATCGAACGTACCTTTGATTGGAAGCGCACACTGCGGTCAAATCAAACATGGCAGTCATAACGCTTCAGCCACTTTTGATAATTTATGGCTTAACACTGGGCATGGCACATTGGGATGGACACACTCTTGCGGTTCTGCAAAGGCCCTTAGTTTATTAATCCAAGGCGAAACCCCGAATGTCGATTTTGATTTTATCGGTATGAGCGTTTGATCGGCTCAGCGATGTATTCAGATTGCAAAAAAAGGCGCTCACTTTACGTGAACGCCTTTTTTGTATTTCTACAAACTTATCATTAACTTTATGCTAGTGCGCCTTCCGCTACAGTCTCTGTAGCAGTAGATAAACCATCTACACCCATATCCAATGCTTCTAGTTGCACAGGCACACCGTTGACTGCGGCATTACCACTCAACTGGTCAATTAAAGTTTCATCAGTCAAATCATTAACGCTGACACCTGCATGCGCTTGCGCAATCTTTTGCTTAACCCCTTTACGACCGTGACCAAAGCCGTGCGGGATGCTGACCACTCCTGGCATCAGCTCATCCGTCACTTCTGCTGCAATGACCACGCTACTCACTCGAGAAGTTACTCTGACATCTTGACCGTCTGCAATGCCATGTTGCGCTGCCGTTTGCGGATGCAACATCAATGTACAGCGAGATTTACCTTTTACCAATCGATGGCTATTGTGCAACCATGAATTATTGCTACGTACATGACGACGACCGATTAGCAAAATCTCATTACTGTTGTACTGTTGCACCATTTCTTTAACACGTGCCAAATCTGACTGATAAAAATCAACATGAAGATGAATTTGTTTATCGGCGTGTTTAATGGCCTCTGGCAACATACGATGTAGTGGACCCAAATCGATACCATGTGGATTTTCGACTAAGGCTTCAAATGTCACCTCCTTATGAGGTCCATACTTTAGGCCTTGCTCTAACAAGAACTTAGGACCAAATGCTTTTGTCGCGGCACGTTCTTTTTGCGTTGCTTCTGGTGCATCGCTGTCTAAGCGCTCTGCCAGCTCTAGATAAATTTCCCAGTCATGCTTGGTATCATCAGTTTTATCAAACAAAGCAGGCGAGTATTTGGCGACATTGTGCACGGCAAAACCATTAAAAGTAATGTCATAGTGGTCACGCTCTAGTGGCGATACAGGTGGCAAGATAATATTGGCATGGCGACTGGTCTCAGTCACAAAATAATCAAGCGACACCATAAACTCTAGCTGAGATAATGCTTCATCCAACTTCTCGCCATTTGGGGTACTCAGAACCGGGTTGCCAGCGACCGTGACGAATCCTTTTAATTGCCCCTCGCCCTCGACCAACATCTCATCTGCCATCGCAACCACTGGATACTCACCATTAAAATCTGGCAAGTTGCTGACGCGGCTATGACGTTTACCCAGATAGCCTGGGCCAGAACTGTTCACAACATCGACGGCAGGATTTGGGAACATGAGTCCGCCCACTTCATCTAAACGACCCGTGACAATATTGATGACCATAGATAAATATTGGCTTAGTAAACCAAACTCTTGCACCGAGATGCCCATGCGACCATAACAAACTGAGCTTTCCGCTTCACAAAACTCTTTGACGATACGTTTGATTTCAGCTGCGGTAATACCCGTGATGTCTGCCACTGACTCAGGCGTGTATTGTTCAGCAAATAAAGCAAGTCGATCTATTTCTGGTGCCAAGGCCGCCACTCTAGTATCGAGCTTTGCATAGCCTTGCGTATAGATCTCATTGAGCATAGCTAATAGCAGCAATACGTCCGTCGCTGGACGAATAAAGTGGTGTTCGCTGGCGATATCAGCAGTTTCGGTACGTCTTGGATCAACCACTACTACCTTGCCATCGCGCGCTTTGATATCTTTTAGCTTTTGACGCATATTGGGCGCAGTCATGATACTGCCGTTAGAAGCCAACGGATTGCCACCGATGATCAGCATGTATTGCGTGTGATTGACGTCAGGAACTGGAATACGCAGCATGTGACCAAACAGATGCATGCTAATAATATGATGTGGCAGTTGGTCAATAGAAGTGGCAGAAAAACGACTGCGCGTCTTTAAGCTGGTAAGCAGTTGCTTGATGGTCAACATACCGCCCATGTTATGTACGTTAGGATTACCTAGATAAACACCCAACGCATTTTGACCATACTTTTGCTGTATGGATTGAATACCTGCAGCAACTTTATCCAACGCTTCTGGCCAACTAATAGATTTCCAACCGTCTGCCGTTCTTTCTACCGGCTGACGTAAACGGTCAGGATCTTCATGCAAATCTTGCAAAGCAGTGGCTTTCGGACAAATATAGCCTTGCGAAAAGGGATCGTTTTTGTCCCCTTTAATCGACAAGACTTTTTCGCCATCGTGCTTTATTTCGACGCCGCACATTGCCTCGCACAATGTACACGTTCTAAAATGCGTTTGCGCTTCGCCTAACGTTGGTGCAGCCGTGGTTGTGGCCATAGTCACTCTCCCTGTTGTGTTTTTTGTTCTAGATTTCATGACAATAACTTTTACTTATTATCATGACTGACTAGTCTTGCTTCCGTGCAAAAAATTGGCGAACAGTGCATCAAAGCTGATACTCAACGTGGCAATCGCTTGCTGCCTTGAGTAACGCTGCTGATGACAACCCAATATCAACTCATGTACTTGTGCCGCCGCCATATCGACGCATAGATTGACAGCGCTGCGCTCGCAAGAACGATTGGATAACTGCAATCCTTGAATAAATATCTCTGTCCATTCTTCTTGTATTTCGGTAATCAGATTGCCCAGTCCATTATTCAATGATGACTGGTTTTCTATATTGTCAATAAATCTAGGACGGTCTTGGAGCAAATGCTGAAACAGCGCGATATTCTCAAACGCAGAATCAAAAATCATAATCAGGCATTGTCGACATTGCTGATTAAACTGATCTTTACTCAACACATCATAATCTTTGAGCATATTGACCCATGCCAGTCGCATCGGTGATAGATAATTGTCTTTTAGTTGGGTGCTCAGCTCGTTTTGTAGCGCCTCTAGACTCTCAAAATGATTGTAGAAACTGGGCTGGGCAATACCTGCACCTTTGGCAACTTTATTCATGCTCATGCCCTGAGCACCTTCCAAACTATACAACCGCAAGGCACTTTTTAATAACGCACGCCGAGTCTTGGCTTTTGCCAGCTCACGTTTGGACTCTACTGGGACTGTCAAATCTTGCGTTAGTACATTCAATGCAGAGGCCTTCCTATTCAATAGATAATTATATCGACACACCAGTAATTTACCTTAGGTGCTATTGTGCCAAAAAAATGTGATGATAATGGTCAATTGCCGACAGCGAATATCTTAGCTATAAGGTTATAGTCATTTAAACCATATGTCTATAGCCAAACCCATAGTAGAACTCATGCTTCACAAAACAACTATTTCTAGGCCACCATCATGACATCACCTGTATTCTCCCCTTTAGTGCTGCCTTGTGGCGCTACATTACCCAACCGCTTAGCGAAAGCTGCCATGGAAGAAAACATGGCTGATGTCGGTCAAGTCCCTGGCCCCACTCTGCTCCGTCTATATAAAAACTGGGCAGAAGGCGGGACAGGGCTGTTAATCACTGGAAACGTGATGGTCGATGGCCGCGCTATGACAGGGCCTGGTGGTGTCGTATTAGACAAACACAGTGAGATAGCGCCTTTTAAAGCGTGGGCAAATGCTGCCAAGCACAACAATACACAGGTTTGGATGCAGCTCAATCATCCTGGCCGTCAAGTATATGCTGCCATGGGTGGCGATGTGCTATCACCTTCTGACGTGGCAATTGACTTGGGCAAGCGCTCTCATTTATTTGGTAAACCGCGTGCGATGACGCAGCAAGATATTGAACAATTGATCCAACGGTTTGCCGATAGTGCACTAAAAGCAGAACAGGCTGGCTTCGATGGTGTACAAATTCATGCCGCCCACGGCTATCTAATTTCTCAATTTTTATCACCGCTTACCAATAAACGTAAAGATGAATACGGTGGTTCGATTGAGAATCGGATGCGACTATTAATCGAAGTAATCAAAGCCGTTCGCGCTCAAGTTGCGCCTACCTTTGCAGTTGCTGTGAAGATAAACTCAGCCGATTTCCAGCGCGGAGGATTTGATGCAGATGATGCCAAAGTGGTTATTTCAGCGATGAATGAATTGGCCGTAGATTTGGTTGAACTATCAGGTGGCAGCTACGAAAGCCCAGCCATGCAAGGCAGCACAGCAGATGGTCGCACGTTGCAACGAGAAGCTTACTTTTTAGATTTCGCAAAAGAGATTGCTCAAGTTGCTACCATGCCTATCATGACGACAGGTGGCGTTAGGCGACTGGCTGTCGCAGAAGATGTACTGGCGCAAGGGATTGACGTGGTTGGTATTGGAACCGCATTAGCCATGAACCCTGCTCTACCGAATGACTGGGAAAATGATAGTACGCTTAGTGCTCACAATCCTGTGGTACGCTGGAAAGATAAAACCTTAAGTGCAGTTGCTACAATGGCGGTCATCAAGCGACAATTACAGCGCATGGGGCAAGGAAAATCACCCAAACCAAATGCCTCGCCAGTTTTCTCATTGATTTCTGATCGTATACAAATAAAGAAACTCACTAAACGCTATCATCAATATTTGAATAAATATTCGATGAAATAACTTTTAATCAATTTCAAAGACAATAA
>NZ_PJBU01000082.1:0-36395 GCF_002863645.1 Psychrobacter sp. MES7-P7E
CTATATTTATTTAGTCAAGAAGTATTTTCTATTTAATCCAAACAATTTATATCGTTCAAATCAGTAAGCCACTTCCCTTTCGACTGGGTGGCAGTATACGGAGTTTTATATAGAAAACAAGGAAACTCTAGAAATAATCTCGGTTATTTTATATCAGCGATACTCCATTTACCTAACCTATTGTTATCGCTATCAAACTTTAAATACTGTCTTTTATATCTACAGATTTAGCTTTTTCATAGTGGTTGACGTATTTCAGCAGTATACAGAGCGTATTAAAAAAGGAACTTACCGTCAGGTAAGTTCCTTTATATAGAATCTGAATACAGTGTCTAACCTTTTACTTTTGTTCTGATTGTAGTCACGATACCTGATAACGCATAGATAATACCGATGGCTAAGATACCAACAGGAATATCATAGAGCACGATGCTCATGACTAACACCCCAATAATAAGCACTACAAAAGGTACTTTCTTTTTGTCAAATTCTTTAAAGCTATAGTATTTGACATTGCTGACCATCAGTAGACCACAAGTCACTACCCAAGCTGCAAACAATAGCATGACAGCTGTATCATATTGACCAATCCACTCGTTATGATCGACTGCAACCATCACAGCGGACGTCACCAATATGGCAGCAAGCGGACTGGCCAAACCAACAAAGTATTTTTTATCGACGATACCGACCTGAACATTAAAGCGTGCAAGGCGAAAAGCAGCACAAGCAGTAAAGACAAACGCACAGCCAATGCCGATACGAGCCAATGGCTCTAAAGCAAAGCTATAAATCAAAATAGCAGGGGCAACGCCAAACGCTAGCATATCTGCTAAAGAGTCATATTGCTCACCAAATGGACTTTGCGCATTGAGCATACGTGCGACACGTCCATCTGCGCCATCAAGAATAGCGGATAAAAAGATAGCCAAAGCTGCCTTATAGAACTCGCCTTGGGTACTCGCCAAAATCGAGTAAAAGCCTGACAGTAGCGATAAGGTAGTGATCAGATTGGGTGCCAAATAAACACCGCGACTAACCACTCGCTTACCTTCGGCTACTTCAGCTTCAATCACCTCAAATGTCAAACCATCATAGCTGTCGTTATCCGCTAGGCGGATATTAAACTCGTGCTCATCAATAAACGGTGGCTGTGTCGCTGCATTATCTTGCAGCGAGCCGTCATTTAAGGACGCATTGTTCACAGGTGCATTATTCGGCTGGCCGATAGGTGGCTGAGTCGTCATCTTAATATCCTTATTGGCCGTTATTGCTATTCGCCGACGAGCCAGCGCACATTGGTCGCACTATCAGGCGTCAAGTTTGGCGCGTCTTCTACTTTTAGTACTGGCTGTAAGAAACGTAATATCTCACGTGCATGATTATCAAACTGCCATGGCGGATTGATAACCAGTAGACCTGTACCGTTCAGACCAACTGCAACATCATTAGGATAAATGTTTAGCTCACAAACCAGCTGACGTCTCATTTCAGTACGTTTGAGCTTTTTATAGAAGAGCTCTACGGCTTCGATGTTTTTGATTGGGAACCAAAGCGCATAAGTACCTTGTGGCCACTTGTTATAAGCCGCGACCAATAGGTCGATAAGGCGCGTAAAGTCTTTGTGCTCTTGCTCATAAGGGGGATCAAGGAAAATCAAACCGCGCTTTTCTTTTGGTGGAATAACAGCGGTAATACCTTCAAAAGCATCACGATGCTGGATACCAATTGGCAACTTATGTAGCTGATAGTTTAACGCATCGTATTCAGTCGCTTTGGCTTCAAAAGCCTCAGCACGCACGCCAGAATCAGGCTTTTTAGCGGCGGTTTTTTCGACGTGATGGGCCACCCACCATGGCGAACCAGGATAGACTTTATTGTCATAAGTGAATTTGGCTTGCTTGATGCCTTCCATATAATCTTTGACAGCAGCTGGTGCCTTTTCGGTATCTGCTTTTAGAAAAGCTTGAATACCGCCTTTGGCCTCACCTGTTTTGCGCGCTTCTTCACTGCTTAGTGAATACAGTCCACGACCGCCATAAGCGTCAAGCACATAAAAAGGTTTGTTTTTCTGCCCCAGTTGATTAAGCAGTTGTACCAATAAAATGTGTTTAACCACATCAGCAAAGTTACCAGCGTGGTAGGCGTGTTTATAGTTCATAATCTCAAAAGTTTAAATAAGAAAAATTGCATCTATGGTAGCATAGGCAGAGTAAAAGATAATGTGGTTTTAGTAAGTGCTTTCAATAAAAACGCATTGAATGACGGTATATTGACAGCTGATTGATAATAATGAGATGAAATGACGCAGATTATTAGCAACCTTAACAAGACAGCGTTGGTCGTTGATCATCCGATAGGTCAGGATAATCCACCATTACTGCTGCCAGATACTCATAATGATAGCCAAAAAATTCCTACTCAGCACGTATTGCAAATGTCTGACTTTGCGGTTAACTGGGAAGATAAGCTGACGGATAAACAGCTCGATACCTTTGTCACTGACGGCTGGCTCATTATTGATGACGTATTCAATAGTACTGCCTTATTAGCACTACAAGCAGAAAGCGGTTTTATTGACTATCGTGATGCAGAGCTGACCGCTGGTGTTCGCATCAGTGATATTCGCGGTGATAGAATACGCTGGATTACCGAAGACTTTTTTGCAGGTTATTACTATCTGCAAAGCATCAATGCTTTGGCCTCGCTATTCAATCGTAGTTTATTTGCTGGTATTCGCCATAGCGAAGCGCATTATGCGTGCTATCCGACTGGTTTTGGCTATCAATGGCACAGTGACAACCCTGCTGGACGTGATGAACGTGTTATCTCGGCGGTTTTTTATCTCAATGATAATTGGGAAGCAGCCGATGGCGGTGCACTAGAGGTCGTTGACAAACATGGCACGCACCATGAAGTGATGCCAGTTGCCAATAGACTGATTATTTTCGATAGCGATTTACGTCATCAAGTACAAATTGCGCATCGTCAACGCTACTCTATCGCTACTTGGCTAAGACGTGATGATGCTGTAGTTTTGTTTGCTACGCCCTGAGTATATCTATCATTCGCTACGGCTCTAAGTAAGATTTGTTAATTAAGGACAATAATAATGCGTAAGAATCTATTCAACCATTCTGTTTTACTTATTATGTTACCTTTGCTTGCAAGCTGCACGACTATTAATCATCAAGCCTTCACTCAACAAATCAGTGAGCCTTTCTTTACCTATCACCTACCAAAATCCACCTCTGAAAAACCTGTAATAGTTACACCAACTGCTATCACTACTGAGTTCAAGTATGAGAACGGGTGTCTACTTGCATTTGATGGAACAAGATGGATGACGCCAGTGTTTCCAGAAGGACATGCCACTTTCGATATTAGTAATAAAACTTTAGAATTATTAGGAACAAGTTATCAAATGGGCGAAGTTGTTTTCGCTGGTGGCAATATCAGTAATTATGACAGAGACAAAGCTAAAACTTATAGCAATACTCTAGCCGAAAAATGTATTACAGAGTATTTAGCAAAATTTTATGGTGATTATGAAAAAATTTACTTAGACAGAGACTAATATTTTTTTAGCTATAGAAATCGATTAACCTTTATATATTTGCAACGCATAAATAATTAGTACCAAATAGACCTGATAAAAAATAAGCTATCTTTTATAGCAAAAAACATTAACTCAACTTACCTAGGACTGTCATGAGTTCAGAAAATAATAGCAAAACCCATCAGCAAGAAACCTTAGATTTAAGTATTGCACTGTTAGAGCGCCCTTCAGTAACGCCCGATGACGATGGTTGCCAAGATATGTTGTCAGCACGGTTAGAGCAGGCAGGTTTTGATTGCGAGTTTATGTATTTTGGCGATAGAAAACAAAGCGGTGAACATGCCGAAGTCAAAAACTTATGGGCACGCCGCGGTACTACCGATCCAGTGATTTGTTTTGCTGGTCATACTGACGTCGTGCCAACGGGTGATGAGAAAAACTGGACCTACCCTCCGTTTACCCCAACTATCGCTGATGGGTATTTATGGGCACGCGGTGCCGCCGATATGAAAACGGGTATCGCAGCTTTTACTGTTGCAGCCGAACGTTTCGTCGCCAATCATCCTGAGCACAACGGATCGATTGCTTTTTTAATCACCTCAGATGAAGAAGGCCCGTCAATAAATGGTACGGTCAAAGTAATCGAGACTTTAGAAGCTCGCCAAGAAAAGATCACTTACTGTCTCGTTGGTGAGCCATCAAGTACCGATACGTTAGGTGATATTATCAAAAACGGTCGTCGTGGCTCGCTAGGTGCAGAGCTTACCGTTACAGGTAAACAAGGCCATGTCGCCTATCCACATCTAGCATCTAATCCAATTCATGCGGCGATGTCTGCCCTTGCTGAACTGACGTCTACCGCATGGGACAACGGCAATGACTACTTCCCAGCCACCTCATTGCAAATATCAAACATCAACGGCGGCACTGGCGCAACCAATGTTATCCCTGAAACGCTAAACGTGGTCTTTAACTTCCGTTTTTCGACAGAAACTACTGAAGATGAACTAAAGGCAAAGACGCATGCTATCTTTGATAAGCACTTTGCCAACAGTAAAGCAAGCTACGATATTCATTGGAAATTATCTGGTCAGCCGTTTTTGACCCCTGAAGGAAAACTGGTTTCAGCCTGTCAGAACGCCATCAAAAAAGTGACCGATGTCGACACCACCCTATCGACTTCTGGTGGAACCTCCGATGGACGCTTCATTGCGCCAACTGGTGCCCAAGTCGTCGAACTGGGTGTGCGTAATGCAACGATTCATCAAGTTGATGAAAAAGTAGAAGTCGACGATTTGGGTAAACTGGCGCAAATTTATGAAGGGATATTGGAGAATTTGTTGTTAGATTGAATGTGGTATTAATTGCGACTGTCTAATTGATTACATCTATCTAAAGAAAAAGCGCTACCTAATTTAGGTTAGCGCTTTTTTTGTCATTGTTTTTATCGACAATGGCTTGAGCGGCTTAAATTACTTAAGCCAATTACTAGCTTTACTCGATACCAATATAGACATCAACTTGACCATATTCTAAGTTGCCACCGATATAATGCTCGAAGTCTACGTTAAAAGTACGGGTATGCTCGCAATCTGCCGTATTAAAATATTCCCAAGCACTTTCCCATGCATTCATCACAGTGTTAGGCATATAACCTTCTTCAGAAAATACCAAGTACTTTCCTGCAGGAATATCAACCGTCACTACGTTACTAGCATTGGCCACACTGTCGCTTTCTGATTGTGCATCTTGCTCGCTGGCTACTTTCCAACTGGCCACAACGTCAAACGCCCCTGCCAGATCATCGCTTTCGTAGTTGTGATAGACACCATAAATGTCTTCACCTTCAGGGAGTTCACCCGCGTGATTTTGATAAAATTTCTGCCATAATCTACCAAGCTTGGCAGTGTCATGGCTTATCTCAGCGTTATTGGTGGTACGAACGCTGATACCGCTACAAGCTATCGCTTCTGGTAGCTCTTTAATTTGTGATGTCATGATGCGGCCTTTTCTATCTGTTTATTTAGTTTTCTGTTTGTAGCAATGCTGGTAGACCGAATCGATTAATCGGCTTCATCAATCCAGTTCATTTGAATGGCTTCTAAGATGCCTTCATTTGATTTTTGTGGATCATCATCAAAGCCTTCAAGCTCAGTTACCCAGCGATGCAAATCAGTAAAGCGAATGTACTGCGGATCTGTTTCTGGGAATTTTTCATAAAGCTCAATCGCGATATCTAAGCTGTCTGTCCATTTTAATTTTTGTGGGGTCATAACGGTACCTTTTTTTAGTCGTTTTGAGAATCATCATTTTAAAAACGATGCCATCGTCCTAATACTGACGACTTGATGGGCTCTATCCTACCAAAATTCAGCAAATGATTATAGCCAAGTTACTTTACGATGTTGTTTTCCAATACTGGGTTTCGATACTGGTTTGCGATATGGCTTAGGCTGATTTAGTCGATTTTACCGCGACTTGGTGCTCATTCCATGTGTTAATCGTATCCGTCAACTGCTCGCCCATCATATCTAATACTTCTGGTGTGCGCATACCTTTACTATCTGTAAAAACAAACTTGGTCATACCGACGCCCATCAGCTGATTTTTGACAAAGAACCGATGCTCAAAATACACGTATTTATGATCCCATCCTGCGACTGCACTGCTAAGCGTCATTTTATCCAAAAATTTAATTTGCTTCAGATAAATCATCTCCTGCATGGCAATCACCCAATTGAGCGGCTTAATGCCTTTTTCGTGACAGCACGCCTTTACCCAGCGCGTGACGTTGAGCTCAATAAATGATAAATAACGGTAATTGGGTAAATGATCGCGAAACCCCATATCGTGTGGCAAAATTCGATAATGACGTACAGTCGGTGCAGTCAATGTCTCTAGATTGATAGTTTCGCTCGTCGATTGATGCTTGAGCTGTTGTTTAAGCAAGCTAACCATAATAAAAAAACGCAGTAGCATGTTCATAAATCTTTCTCTTATTTCATCGTATTTATAATTGGTGATCGTCTATCGTTAAAGCTGTTCAAATTAGCTAAAAAGTTAATCAAGCGCAAACCATATACTAAGTGCATAAAGCGCAGTTGATTTTGTGATCATTGAAAACTGACCATAATTAGAAATAACCTCAGTCTATAGTCGGCTCATAAATGCTGCCCACTTTAACGCAAAAAAAGCCACCTCAGTGACTTTCTTTATCTAAAAACTTATCTGTGCATAACAAGGATTAAAAACATAGCTTAGAGATTAATGACCGCCGCCATTGATAGTACGTACCATCTCTTCCACCATTTTCTTGGCATCACCAAAGATCATCATGGTTTTGTCCATGTAGAATAAGCTGTTATCCAGACCAGCATAACCGGTACTCATTGAACGCTTGATGACCATGACCGTCTGGGCTTTGCTGACTTCTAGAATCGGCATACCAAAGATTGGAGAAGTAGGATCATCTTTCGCAGATGGATTCACAACGTCATTTGCACCGATAACCAAGACCACATCTGTACTCGCGAAATCTGAGTTAATCTCGTCCATTTCTAAAATATCATCATAAGGGACATCAGCTTCAGCCAATAGGACGTTCATATGGCCTGGCATACGACCCGCAACTGGGTGGATAGCAAAACGAACGTTAACACCTTCTTCTTTTAACAACTCATATAGCTCTTTTACTGCATTCTGTGCGCGGCCCTGTGCCATACCATAACCTGGTACAATGACCACGCTACTAGCATTAGACATGAGAAATCCTGCGTCTTCTGCTGAGCCTGCTTTGTAGTTCTTCGGTGCCCCATCATCGCCGCCTGCTGCCACCGCTGATGTGCCCATGCCACCAAACAAGACATTAAGTAGTGAGCGGTTCATGGCTTTACACATGATGTAAGACAAGATCGCACCTGATGAACCGACTAGAGAACCTGCGATAATCAGCATCGAGTTGCCAAGGGTGAAACCAATGCCTGCTGCTGCCCAACCTGAGAATGAGTTCAATAGTGATACAACCACTGGCATATCACCGCCGCCAATTGGCGCAATCCACATCCAACCAAAGATAACGGCAATCACTGCCATCGCATAAAATGCTGGTAATGAATCAGTGACGAAATACACGCCACCGAACCCAATCATCGCAATGAATAGTAGCGCTTGGACCGGTTTTACCCAGCCCCCAACCAATGTTTTTGCCCAGCTTTTCGCTGCTAATTTACCAAAGGCAAAGACTGAGGCTGAGAACGTAATTGCACCGATGAAGCAACCGATAAATAGCTCGATGCGGGCAACGGCGCCATGCTGCTGTTCAGTGTGCAATACCGTCGCAAGTGCAATCGCAACCGCTGCCAAACCAACGAATGAATGCATCAAAGCAACTGTTTCTGGCATCTGAGTCATTGCGACTGTTTTCGCTTTCCACATACCAACAAGGGCACCCAACACCATCGCCCCGATAATCAACCAAAGCACAGGGCCTTCTGCTAAAAAGAAGGTTGTCACAACGGCAATCGCCATCGCTGCCATACCAAAACGGTTACCGCGAATCGCTGTCTTTGGGCTAGACAAACCACGTAACGTTAAGACAAAGAGGATAGCGCCGACTAGATAGAACCAATCTGCATTTGCTGCAATCATTGCTGAGAAATCATTCATGCGTCACCTCCGGCATCAGTGGTTGCTACTGGTGCTTTTTTCACTTTCGGTTTGAACATCGCAAGCATACGCTCAGTCACAGCAAAGCCACCAAAGATATTGATACTGGCTAAAAATACCGCAAAGGCACCAAGCAAACTGGTCGGTGTAAACATTGAACCATCAATCGTGACGGTCTGTAGCATCGCACCCACGATGACGATACTTGATAAGGCATTGGTTACCGCCATCAATGGCGTATGTAATGCAGGCGTAACGCCCCAAACCACGTAGTATCCGACAAAAATAGCGAGCACAAATACAGTGAAAATCGCTACAAATGGTGTGCTACTCATGGCCGCACCGGCTGGCGCTGCAGCTAAAATAGTGGCAATCATCTAATTCTCCTAAAAATTTATTCATTACTGGCAAATGTGTAGTGACAAAGTATGTGGTAATAGACTGTTCAAACTAACGTTTGGCTAGTCGTACCTGACTGTCATGTGTCACTGCCAGTGCGCCCTGAATCTCGTCTTCCATGTCTACGTTAAGTGCCAAGCTGGCTGATGCGTCATCGCTAGCAGGTGCAATCAATGTCGTAATAAAGTTAACAAGGTTATTGGCATACAAATCTGAAGACTGGGCGGCTAGCATAGATGGAATATTGGCAGCGCCAACGATACGTACGCCGTTGTCTGTCGTGATGGTTTGGTCCGGCACACTGCCTTCGACGTTACCACCAGTACCAGCCGCCATATCGATCAATACTGAACCTGCTTTCATTTTAGCGAGGGTTGCACCATGCACCAGACGCGGAGCATTACGACCAGGAATTTGTGCAGTAGTAATGACGATATCCGCATTGCTCAATGCTTTGTCCACGACAGCCGCTTGATCTTTGACATATTGCTCTGATGGCGTCCATGCATAACCACCGGTAGACTTAGCTGTTTCAGCCTCTTCTGCACTCATCGGCACATCAAGCCATTTACCACCGAGTGATTCCACTTGCTCGCGAGCGGTCGGACGTAGGTCACTGGCTTCTACTACTGCACCCAAACGCTTGGCTGTCGCAATCGCTTGCAAACCTGCAACCCCGACACCTAAGATGACGACTTTGGCGGGCTTAACCGTACCCGCTGAGGTCATAAACATCGGGAAAGGACGCGAATACTCATTGGCCGCGAGCAATACGGCTTTATAACCAGCAAGGTTGGCTTGTGATGACAGTACGTCCATATTTTGTGCGCGTGACAGTGTGCGAGGCAATAACTCCATCGCAAAGACTGTCGCGCCTTTGGCTGCATAAGTGTCAAGCTGAGTGTTGCGATACGGGTCAAGCATGCCAATGACAATCTGACCAGACGACAAGCTTTCAGTGGCTTCCGCTGGTAGGTCATTGACGGTGGTAATAATCTTAGACTGGGTAATCACCTCGGTGCGACTACTGGCAATGTCGGCACCCGCAGCCTGATACAACTCATCAGCATAGTATGCTGCTTGGCCTGCACCTGACTGAATGACGACTTCAAACCCAAGTTTACGCAATTTTTTGACTGCGTCTGGGGTTATGGCTACACGGCTCTCGCTCGTGATATCTGCACTGATTACACCGATTTTCATACCGTCTCCTTACTTACGTCCAATGACTATATTTACGTCTCACGACTACCTTTAATACCCTCAACGCACATCTAAAAAGCACAGGGGACAAAACCCATTGATCATGATTAATCCATTACAGCGACCAAAGGTTATCAATTTAATAAATGATAGCTACTTTACCATCATGCCTTTTTATTATAGAGATATCGTTCGTCAAGTTTCATTGTCTAATGATGACCCACAAGTAAAATAAAAATTTAGGTATTTACACCATTGGCATACTTTTTGTTGGTATATTAAAGCCTTTTATTTTTCTGAAAAACGCTTAGCCCTTATATATACAGGCCTACCTCCATTTATTTTCTAAATCTAAATCCGTTCTTTTATTAAAAATATAACGTCAATAAACATAAAATAAGCAAGGTTAAGTCAAGTTCCACCCATGCATACCGTATAATAAGAATACTTGACACTCGAAAAAACCCGTCATCGATTCATTATAATAAGGAATAACCATGTATTTTTTGCTCTCCCCTGCCAAATCCCTGAACGAAACAGACGCTATACCACTAAATTTAGGCAATTATTATAGTCAGCCCGAGTTAATCGAACGCTCACAAGAATTGATGAAAGTACTGAAGTCAAAAGAGCCCGTTGACCTACAAGAATTGATGAGTATATCTGACGATTTGGCTCAGCTTAATGCTACGCGCAATCAACAATGGCATTGGAGCGAAGAGCAACCATTTACTAACGATGCCTCTGATAATGCCGCCAAGCCTGCAGGCTATTTGTTCGATGGCGATGTCTATACTGGACTTGATATGTATCATATGGACAAAGATACCGCTACTTATGTCAATGAGCACTTAGGTATTTTGTCTGGACTGTATGGAGTACTAAAGCCACTAGATCTGATCCAGCCATATCGTTTAGAGATGGGCACCAAGCTGAAAAATGAGCGCGGTGACAATCTTTATGAATTTTGGGGTGAGGAAGTGACTAACGTTATCAATGCGCGTATGGCTGACAGCGATGACAGAACATTGGTTAATTTAGCTTCTAATGAATACTTTAAAGCGGTAAAAAAGAAAGCACTAAAGGCAGATATCATTACGCCACGATTTGAAGACGAGAAAAATGGTCAATATAAAGTGATTAGCTTTTATGCCAAAAAAGCACGTGGACTGATGGTCAAATATGCTGCTGATAATAAGCTGACCAATGCTGAACAGCTAAAGCAGTTTGACTTAGCAGGATATTATTACTGCATCGAGGCGTCTGATGATAAGACGTGGACGTTTAGAAGAGATGCAGCGGATCAGTAGCTTGATATAATACGAGTCAAAATTATAAAAAACCCATCATAAGCCGAAACTTATGATGGGTTTTTTATTCTCCAACCACTAAATTTTTTAGGTCCTATACTCTAAAGCGCAACTTATCCCTTGAAACATCCAGTACCACTGTTTCATTGTAAACATTATAGGTATGGAGACGATCAATGTCAGTCTCCCAATTCGGTTCGATATAACGTACAAAGGTTTCCTTATAAGACGTCGGTGTCAACTCTTCTACTAGGTATAAAGCCACCCTACGCCCGTATCTAAGAGTGCCATCCTGAGCAGTACGAAAGAGCTGACCGTTTTTTCGGAATAATGCACCTGCTAGTCGTGAGCCACGCACATCAATCTTTAGAGGCGCCGAAGGATGAATGGTCCAATTATCTGCTTGCAGCTTGTCAGACGTATAAATATACAACTCTAAATCCATAGTAAATGCTGAAATTGAACCGTGGGTTGTGAAAAGATACCATAATCCATTATGCTCAATCACGGCGCTATCCACGGCCTGAACGTCTGAAACTAACTCATGAACTTTTTCCCACTTACATGGAAAATCTGTCGCTTTTAATAAGCTAATACAATTGGTTTTTGCAGCCTCTGGAATCATATAGACAGCATCTTCATACTTGAATACATTGGGAAAGCTTAAATGCGTGCTAATACCCAAATCAGCTTGTCCTGAACTAGTCACTTGATGGCTTTCATTCAGCTCTATCCACTCTATTCGACCAATATTCTCTTTGTAATTCAAGCTTTCAAAAAATATGTAATGTCTTGAGTCGTGTTCAATATAAAAAGGATCGGCCCAAAAACATCCCTTTTCAGGTAGTATCTCCGTGTATGTTTGTATCGGCTGATCAATAGAACCAATAAAAATACTCCAGTTGTTTAGATAAAGTCTTTTATAAAATCTTTTTATCATATAGTTTTTGAGAAAATTCTGTAAATGTCGTATGGCCGTTAACTGTGGAGGCGTTTTATAAAGTGTGCGATCGTTAATTAAATTAATAGAATCTCCACTCTCGACGCCAATTTTATTTTTACGGAAGTACCAATACAGTATTGATGCTGCAACTCCTTTTAACTTATCCTCAGTCAAATTATAGTCCCAGTAAAACAAACTGCCATAACCTCTACCTACCACTTTGTGTACATCATGGTCCTTACTCAATAATTGCAGCGTCACGACACTATTTTCCCATTGCTCAGCAAACTGCCAATACAACGCAGGCCCACCTCGCTGTATTCTTTCATCACCATAATGAAGTAAGAGAGTGCCATGCTTCGTAACGCCTAGCGCTTTCCCTACTAAGGTTTGAAAATCCATACTCAGTAGGTAATCTAAATCTGTTGCCTGCAGTCTCTTAATCACTGAGTCTTCAATTTCATCATTAGATTTATCCTGTCTTGGTATTGATGTAACGACAGGCATTTTGCCATTGGGAACTAAATCATGAATAGAATAACGCTTGGTAGTCTTTTTAGCGTGAGAAAGAATAGAAAATAACTTTTGATTGATAGACGGTATAATCTTGGATATATGAGAGGGGTTAGACTGGTGGTCTGCACTTCGTTGGATGGCAATACAAACCTCAACTATACCTTCATCTACTAGAGACTTTAATGGCATAAATTTGTGCCATGCTAATGTTTCATCTTCTACAAATATTCCAAGCCTAATTTTTTTCATCGTGATCACATTAGATGGCACACGATAATTTGCGCATTCTGACCCGCAACACGTGTCCAAACTCCTTTTAAGTAAAGTGTCATTCTATTATATATTCATATAATAGCATATATATTAACAAACGTTAAACAAAGTGCAGCGTTAAAATTAAACACAAAAAAGCCCCGCTATCTTTCGATAACAGAGCTTTTAATAGCCAAATAGACTTTATGACAAAATCATGCTTTTAGCGAAACGCGATTCATCGAGAAAGGTGAGAAAATGGTCAATATAAAGTGAAAGGCTGAGCAGCTAAAGCAGTTTGATTTGGCAGGGTATTACTACTGTGAAGACGCGTCTGATGATAAGACGTGGACGTTTAGACGAGATGAATCAAGCCAGTAGCTTGATATAAAAATACATTTACTACAGTCACTAGGAGCATTGCATTCAGTGCTTCTAGCCCAGTCATCAGATATCCTTTAGTTGAACATATGAACAGATTACAACAATCCTTCTTGTGCCATCATTTCCTGTACCGAGGCGCGGTTTAGCATGGCTTGATAGTGTGCATTTATGTGTATCCAGTCTTGAGCTCGACTCGCATATTGCTGACTCCAATGAGCAATCATAAATAAATGAAAATCAGCATCACTTAATTTATCGCCTAACAACCATGGACCATTATTTACTAATCCTTTTTCAACAATATCCCAGCAGTGGGTTAGTACATCATTCGCTTTATCTTTCACTTGCTGCAAATTGTGCTCGCCGTTGATGTACTGCTCGGGATGTGCCCAGTGATTGGCAGCTTCTTGTAGGGTAGAAGACATCCAAAACAAATATTGGTAATAAACACCGCGCCTAGGGCATCCTATGTCAGGTGCTAGCCCAGACTCTGAGTGCTGATCTAACACGTACATTAAAATTGCCGCAGACTCATAAATGACCTGCCCCTGATGCACCAACGTAGGTACCTTGCCATTTGGATTGATGGCTAGATACTCAGCTGATTTTTGCATGTTTTTAGACAGGTCTATTTCTATCATTTCATAATAAACGCCTAGCTCCTCAAAGACAGCATGGGTGGCCATATTGGCACCACCCTTATCCCAATATAAAGTATAAATAGTCGTGTCCTTCTTGCTGTGGCGATTAATGGATAAAACCATTGCACTGAGCGATAAGAATTATTCTCTAACGTGAAACAATCGATATGATGGCGTCAGCCAGTTGAGGGATTTCCGTCATTTTCAAACCTGCAATATTGATTCTACCATTTGGCATGCCGTAAATAGCGAACTCATCTTGCAATATCAGCATTTGATTTTTGGTTAGCGGTAATAGAGAAAACATGCCTTTTTGGTGCGAAATGTCCAAAAACTCTGCAGGTGCACCCCTATCTTTTAATGCTGCGCCTAACGCTTGGCGAATAGTATCTACCCTACTACGGTAGCTTGCCAGTTCGTCTAGCCAAGCGTCTGGGCTGTCTAGCAAATAAGAAGCCACTGCGGCACCGTGATTGGGCGGCATGGAGTAATTGGCGCGTGTGATGGTTTCTAGAAGTGTCTGTATATCTGCATGGCGCTCATGGTTCGTCGTCATTACCGTGGCAATACCCGTACGCTCGTTGTATAGACCCATATTTTTTGAACAGCTGGCGGCAATAAATGCAAAGTCAGAGTCTTCAATGATTAGACGAAGCCCTGCAGCATCGGTATCAGGATCATCTCCAAAACCTTGATACGCCATATCAATAAACGGGACAATATTTTTCTGTTTACATTTATCAGAAAACAGTTGCCACTGCTCTAGAGAAGGGTCTATACCGGTAGGATTATGGCAGCACGCATGTAATAACAACACGTCTCCTTCTTTTGCTTTTTCTAACGCAGCAAAACACGCATCAATATCTAACTGTCCATTTTTATTTTGCCAAGGATACGTATTAACCGCTAACCCAGCCCCTTCCATCAGCGGACGATGATTGATATAGCCAGGGTCACTGATCCAAACGGTTGAATCGGGAGAGAGCGTGGCGATCAAATCAGCAATGAGTCGTAATGCACCTGATGCTCCAACCGTCTGAATCGTGCACTGGTCTTTTAGACTTGGACTGTCACCCAGTACAAATTTTGCCATTTGCTGGTTAAAATTAGCGTTACCCGATAACATGCCATAAGCCTTCGAATGAGCTTGATGAGCAAGATGTATCTCTGCGTCTTGCACGGTTTTCATCACAGGTGTATTGCCATGCTTGTCTCGATAGACACCAACCAATAGATCTATTTTATGTTTACGCTGGTCAGTACGAAACCTACCTAACAATGCCCATAGTGGATCACCATTGATGATAGGCATATTGTTTAACATCATGATACTTCCTTAATTAGTTTATTTCGCTCGATTGGACAAAATGACGCCAATGGTACTAAGTACGATTCCGCATATCATGATGACTGATAGAGACTCTTTGAGTATCAACGCAGCGAGTATAGCGGTTAATCCTGGGGACAAAGAGCCAAGTAATAAGGTACGAATGGAACCCAGCTGTTTGACCGCATAAGAAAACGCAATGGTTGATACCACCCCTACGCCAAGGCCTTGTACTAAGATAAAAGGCAGCACTTCATCAAAAGACACAGACCCTATATTGGTGTCCATCATGCCCGACAAAACCACCACCAATGTCAGAAAAAAAGAGCTATAAGAGAGCACGATCGCGATAGCTATTGGAGTTAACGTGGTGCTTTTTAACCCTAAGGTATAACCCGCCCAAATCAGGCTTGCCATCAACAGTAACCCCACCCCATACAGAAGACTATTAGGTATTGCCTGTGCATGCCCGCCAATCATAGTCGCGATACCAAAGAGAATAAGGATTAAAGCGGCAAATTTTCTTAATGATATTCGTTGACGATAAAGAATAAAAGACAATAATGCGGCAAAGAAAACTGGTGTCCCTGTCAAAATGGTACCAACATAAGCTGCTGGTACCGTACTTGCACCAAAAGCGGCCAATAAAAGAAAAGGCACGCCGCCAAGTAAAACAAACATGATGTCTGGCAGTCTGATATTTTTGACTTCATGCCAACTAGAGAGTACCCAAGGAGTCAACAAGACCAGCGGTACACTAAAGCGAATAAGCATAACATCCGCAATACTTAGCGACGAGGCACTAACCGCTCGTACAGTCAACGCAAATCCTGACCAAATCAACAATACGACGCTCATCGCCACATAGCCTTTGGTTAGTGGCGACATTATAAACAAAGGGTTTTTGCGCGATGAGGGATGGAATATCGTATTCATAGTCGTGTCTTATGCTGCTATACAAAGACCAATTATCGATTAAAATACGCGCTTTTATCTCTATTTATTCATTGCAATTTTGCAAATATTTGGTGGATAATACTAATTAAATAAAAATTATTGGCTTAAAAAGCCAAAAGGTAAATTATGGACAAAATCGATCGCCATATCTTGGAAGTGCTCCAGAAAGAAGCGCGCTTATCTACGGCGGAACTGTCCGAACGTATAGGGCTGTCGCCGTCTCCTTGCGCGCGACGCCTAAAGCGTTTGGAAGATGAAGGCTATATAGAGAACTATCAAGCAAACGTAAACAAAGCCAAAGTGGGTATTGCGATGAGTTTTTTTGTGGAGGTCAGTCTCAACAGCCACCAAGAAGAATCTATCGCAGCCTTCGAACGCGCTCTGTCCAACATGGACGAAGTGATTAATGGACATGTGGTATCGGGTTCTTATGATTATTTGTTAGAAGTAGTAAGCCCCAATCTCGATGGTTATGAGCGGTTCACCCGTAAGCTACACAAGCTTGCTAGCGTAAAAGATATACACACTCATTTATCGGTGAGAAAGGTAATCAATAAGACAACTTTACCTATTTTTGTGTGAGATTTTTTTATACCGACTAGCAGTACAATGTCTCGCTCGATCATTCGTGAGTAGCAAGACCCATAATAAGTTTATTTGGATTTGACAGAATATTGCTATTACAAAGAAACACCTTTTGATAAGACGTGGATTTTTAGAAGGAATGCAGTGGATCAGTAGTTTGATATAGAAATCTATTGATAACGCATATTGTAAAATTTCTCCATTATTTGAGGTATGTGCATCGGTAGGCTATCTATATAAAGATACTGTAGAGCTAGTACCTTTTGTATCATGTCGGCAGAATTTACCACGGTAGCTAAAAGCATTGCATTTAATGCTTCTAACCCATTAGAGTTCTGTAATATCTGAATAATCAACGGCTCAGGAAAACCATCCTTCTTTCTTGAAAATGCATGCATACCTGTATGGACATATGAATTTGCTGGTTTCATCGTTAACTCTTTAAACTCTCTCATCATTGCTACTGCTCTCTCAGGAACTATTCCCTCTTTTGCAGCGTCGTCTAAATCCTTTAAAATAATATTAATTGTAGGTATACGTTTCTCGGCTTGCGATGCATTTTGTTGAGTCAAAGGTTTATAGAATCTTTCAACGATATCATCTTTACTAACCCAATATATCCATTGCGCTCTTATTAATGATTCAAATTGCAGGCGCAACAAGCTACTAGCCGAAATATTACACCCTTCTTTAGCTAATAAGTGTACAGCATGACCATGTTCAGATGAAATATCTGCCAAAATCAAAGTTGCTATCTCTCTATGATTAAAATCATCGATATTAGGAATTTTATTCGTTTCACTTAACAGAGATTTACGGAAATCCATTGATTGTGAATAAAACCTTGTGAAAGCAGCGCTCAATATACTTCCTCTTCAAAAAATACAAATCTAATTTAATAACAATCTATCATAACTCAAAGATTTTTCACATAAAAAAACCGTCATATTAGATTGCATAAAAAAAGCCCTGCTATCTTTCGATAACAGAGCTTTTAATAGTCAAATAGACTTTATGACAAAATCATACTTTTAGCGAAAAACGATTTACCGAGGAAGATAAGCAAAAATAGTACTTATTGTACATTGAGCGTATCTGACAAAGATAAATCGCTTTGCAGCAGAAGTAAAATTACATCATGCCGCCCATTCCACCCATACCGCCCATTCCAGCACCGCCGCCCATAGCAGCCATACCGTCATCACCTTGCGGTAAGTCAGTGATCATAACTTCAGTCGTTAGCATTAGGCCTGCAACAGATGCAGCGTTTTCTAGCGCTGAACGAGCAACTTTAGCCGGATCAAGGATACCCATCTCTAGCATATCGCCATATTCGCCAGTCGCTGCATTATAACCGTAGTTACCACTGCCACTCTTCACTTCGTTAACCACAACTGAAGCTTCTTCGCCAGCGTTGGTTACGATTTGACGTAGTGGTGCTTCCATCGCGCGACGTAGGATGTTCATACCAGCATTCTGGTCGTCGTTATCACCGCGTAGTTCAGACAATGCATTCATCGCACGAACTAAGGCAACACCGCCACCAGGTACAACACCTTCTTCAACCGCTGCACGAGTTGCATGTAGCGCATCGTCAACACGGTCTTTTTTCTCTTTCATTTCAGTTTCAGTTGCTGCGCCGACTTTGATCACTGCTACGCCGCCTGCTAGTTTAGCAACACGCTCTTGTAGCTTTTCTTTGTCATAGTCAGAAGTAGACTCTTCAATTTGACGGTTGATAGACTCAACACGGTTTTCGATGTCAGCTTTGTTGCCAGCGCCATCAACGATTACCGTATTTTCTTTACCGACAGTCACTTTTTTAGCAGTACCAAGTTGCTCTAGAGTAGCAGTCTCTAAGCTTAGGCCAATCTCTTCAGAGATTACAGTACCGCCAGTTAGCGTTGCGATGTCTTCTAGCATTGCTTTACGACGATCACCGAAACCTGGTGCTTTAACGGCACAAGTTTTCAAGCCGCCACGCATATTGTTTACAACTAGTGTTGCTAATGCTTCGTTTTCTACATCTTCAGCGATGATTAGTAACGGCTTGCTCTGCTGCATTACTTGCTCAAGTAATGGCACGATTTCGCGAATATTGCTGATTTTTTTGTCAACCAACAAGATATATGGGTTTTCAAATTCAGCAGTTAGGCTGTCTTGCTTGTTAGCAAAGTATGGGCTGATATAACCACGGTCAAACTGCATACCTTCTACAACTTCTAGGGTATCTTCGAAGCTTGAACCTTCTTCAACAGTGATAACGCCTTGCTTGCCTACTTTTTCCATCGCTTGCGAGATCAGTTCACCGATTTTGGTGTCTGAGTTTGCAGAGATAGAACCAACTTGAGCGATTGCTTTGTGATCGTCAGCTGGCGTTGATAGTTTATGGATTTCTTTAACCGCTTCACGTACTGCTTTGTCGATACCGCGCTTAAGATCCATTGGGTTCATGCCAGCAGCAACTGACTTCATGCCTTCTTGTAGGATTGACTGAGCCAATACAGTTGCAGTGGTTGTACCATCACCAGCAACATCGTTAGTGCGACTAGCCACTTCACGTACCAACTGTGCACCCATGTTTTCAAATTTGTTTTCTAGCTCGATTTCTTTGGCAACGGATACACCATCTTTAGTGATGGTAGGTGCGCCAAATGATTTGTCGATAACAACGTTACGACCTTTAGGGCCTAATGTTACACGTACTGCGTTTGCTAGAACGTTTACGCCGTCCATCATTTGTTTACGGGCATCAATGCCGAATTTTACGTCTTTTGCCATGTTAAATTACTCCACTATTATAAGTATGAGAATACAATTGATTGATTTGATAGTTGCTTATCAAAAGCGATTATTAGAAACTGCTATCAAAATGTGCTGAGTATAAAATAATACTCAAGAGGACTAGCCTTCTAGCACACCCAATACATCAGACTCTTTCATAATCAATAGTTCTTCACCGTCAACCTTTACGGTTTGACCAGCATATTGACCGAACAAAACTTTGTCGCCAGCTTTTACATCTAACGCACGAGTTTCACCGTTGTCACGAACTTGACCATTACCAACTGCAAGCACTTCACCTTGTGAAGGTTTCTCTTGTGCTGAACCAGGAAGCAAGATACCACCAGCTGTCTTTGTTTCTTCTTCTATGCGGCGGACGACAATACGGTCATGTAAAGGACGAATGTTCATCGATATGACTCCAAAAGTTGGTTAATAAAATTAAGGGTTTATTTGAATTAATGGTCTCAATACCAGTATCTATAGGGAACACTGCCAAAAACAACGCTTTATAGATAAGCCTTGAGCTTGTAACAAAAAGTGGGGGCAAGGTGAGTTCGGTTCAAGTGTAAAGCCCAAAAATTTACAAGATTATTTTGCAAAAATTGATCAATCAACGTTTCATATAAATGAATGAGGCTTAGTAAAGCCGATATGCTATTCAAATAAGGAACAAGAAGTAGGAATATTTAGAAATATTAGCGAGCTGAATTTATATTTTGACCAATGCCAAATTAGCTATAGAAACATTTGCTACAAGCACTACACGAAGCGGTATGACATCACGCTTGAAAATGTAACAGCGTATGACCATTATAGGTCTGGTAAACATAATAAGAACGAACGAAAAAAGTTGCTATATCGGCAATAAATTAATGAAGGGGTATCTATGAGTTTTTCATCAATGTACAAAAAGTCATCAAGCGACAATGTTGATAATGCTAATAACGCAAAACGCAGTCCATCTAAATTTTTATCTGCCTTAGTGACAGGCATCAGTATCTCTACCGTTGGAGCTTTGAGTATGACCGCACCTACCCTTGCTAGCGCAAAAACTATTCAACCATCAACGGCCAGTTATAGCTTTACCGTTGAGGACAAATACAAAGGCACAGCAACTCGTACGTTAAGTAAATCTGGTAATACTTGGAAATACAACGTTAAGGCGCGCGTCGCTGGTGTGGCTAGCGCCTCACAAAATAGCACCTTTACAATTAACGGTAACAATGTCAGCCCCACGCAAGCGAGCACCACTTACAAACTACTTGGCATGGGTCGCACGCACAAACTAGATTTCAACCCAAGCAGCAAAAAAGTCACCAGTAACTATAAAGGCAAGTCGACGACTATGAATATGTCGCAGCAAGCCTTTGATGATTTAAGTCTTGAGGTACAGATTCGCCAAGATTTACTAAACGGTAAATTCTCTGGTAACTACTACATGGCGAAAAAAGACAAAATCGAGAAGACGCCATTTAAAAAATCAGGCAACACTAAAGTCACCGTACCAGCGGGTACCTTTGATACGGTACGTGTTGACCGTGTCCACGATGACGATAGCCGTTCTACCAGCTTTTGGTTAGCCCCAAGCTTGGACTATATGCCAGTTAAAGTTAGCCAAATTAACGATGGTAAGAAAATGGATTTAGAATTGACTAAGATTAACTAATCCACTTATTTTTAAAGTTATAAACAAAAAAGCGGCGCTCTAGATGGGGCGCCGCTTTTTTATGGTTTTAGATTGATAGATATAACTTATTAGGCTTCAGGTAAGTTCAATTATTGACGAGGTTTCTTCACAACGTTGTTCATCGAAGGCAGGCGTTTAAGCAGAATAAATAGCCAAACATTGATAGCAAGCAATAGTAAGAAGTCCGTTAAGTATACGGCGATTTCTGCCCAACTACTGCCATATATACGAGTAAACAGCACCACGCCACTCGCACCCAAATATACCAAGGTAAACATACTGCTAATTAATAATGCATAAGGTGAACGACCACGCAATATCCATGGCGTCAGAATTAACGCTGGCACTAGCCATAACGCCTGCCAAGCAATACCGCCAACGATATCAGGGCTACTAGGATTAAAGATACTAATAAAGATAGGCAATCCGAGCAGTCTATAAACGAGCCAAATTAACCACGTAACCTTCAAGCGCTGTGCAATAGGTGCGATAGGCTTAACCGTTTTAAGAGGCTTTGTATTAGAGCGGGTTGTGGCCATTAGATATTTTGATTTCCTAAATGAATAATATACTGCTGAACATAAATAAGTAGCTCTTTGTTATAACCACTTGCTTGTAATCAAGTGATTATAAGCATTCAATCATAGATTTTGAGACTTAGACGATTCTAGACAGCAGGTTTATAAAAGTTACTTATCGGCCCCAATTAGCCTGTGCTAATGCAGCCGCAGTAATCGCTAAACGGCGACCCTGCGCAATACCCAAATCTCGCTCGTCAGCAGATATTGGCTGATCATGCGATGCACCGCTGACATGGCTGGCACCATAAGGCGTGCCGCCGCGATGAGTACGGTTCAATGCTGGCTCTGCATAGGGCACACCTACGATGACCATACCGTGATGCATCAACGGCAACATCATCGTCAACAATGTCGTTTCTTGGCCACCATGCATGGAACCTGTCGCCGTAAATACTGAGGCTGGTTTATTTTGTAGGTTCCCTGCCAGCCATAGAGTCACGGTATTATCCCAAAAATACTTCATGGGTGCAGCCATATTACCAAAGTGCGTTGGGCTACCAAGCGCTAGACCGCTACAGTCCTTGAGATCGTCCATCGTACAGTACAAGTCACCCTCATCAGGTATCGCAGGCTTACTTGACGTGGTTTCAGGTGCCACTGTCGGTACCGTACGGATACGCGCAGTCATGCCAGCATCTTCAATACCTTGCGCGATAGCATATGCTAATGTCTTAGTCGTACCGTAATTAGAATAATAAAGCACCAAAACATAAGGGTCGGTCTGACTCATTAGCAAAGCTTCCTCATAAAATCGTTAGTCGTACTGGCCACCAAAAATGCGGCGAAATATACGACTAACTGGCATTGTAGAATATGTGCACATTATGCCCGAGTCATTCACTGTCATGCAAATAACCATGATTGATAAGCTGACTTATATTGTATCTGATGTGCTACACGGTGCATTTTTACACAATTAAACCGCAGATGATAACCGTTCATCTTTGTTACACTATTGTCACTCTTACTTTTGCTTAATGGTCGACATGGAAAAATTATCTCAAAAACTCCCGTTTTTACAACAGCGTTGGTTTCAGTTCTTACGGTTTTTGACTCGGCATTTTTTTGAAGATAATTGCCAGCAAAAGGCGGCTTCACTGACGTACACCACTATGCTGTCGATCGTGCCTGTATTAACGGTATTACTGATGATTTTGTCATCCGTACCAGCACTCGCATCGGTTAGAGCGCAGATTTATGATGTCATCTATAGCAATCTATTGCCACAATCCAGCCTGCAAGTTAGTGAGTACATTAATGACTTCGCCGAAAAGTCATCTAACCTAACCATTATCGGTGCCATGATTTTGTTCTTTACGACTATCATGACCTTGACCACCATTGAGCGCGCGTTTAACCAAATCTGGCGAGTAGAAGATCGCTCGGGTGGCATCAAAAGCATGCTGCGTTATTGGACTATCGTTACTTTAGGGCCGTTAGTACTGGGCACCGCTTTTATCGCTTCAAGTACCGTACAGAGTCTGAGTTTTCTCAATCGTCAAATTGCTGGCTACGGTATCGACTGGAGCTTTTGGGTGCAAATGGCATCGATTGGTATTACGATGGCGGGCTTTATCGGTATGTACTGGTTTATTCCAAAGGCGCGCGTACCAGCAAAAAATGCAGCCATCGCTGGCGTGTTCGTGGCCATTGTCTTTGAATTAATGAAGCATCTGTTTGGTACAGTGATGGCTAACTTTACCAGCTACGAAGCGATTTACGGCGCTTTTGCCGCATTGCCTATCTTTCTACTATGGATTTATCTGTCGTGGAATTTGATTTTATTAGGCGTTGAGATCAGTTATACCTTGACCATTTTTGAAACGGAAGAAGTCTACCCTCGTCACCCGTTACTCAGCTTGTTAGACATGTTGAACTTGGTTTATACCCACCACTTAAAAGGTGGAGCCGTTAGCGAGCAAGCACTGCGTAATGTCTTAGGTCGCAAAGAGCTGCCAAAATGGTATACCTATATCAACTACCTACAAGACAGCAACCTCATCACCATGACCGAAGATGAGGACTATGTACTCAAAAAAGACTTGAGCAAGATGACATTGTGGGATTTTTATCGCACCTTGCCTTATCCATTGCCTATTAATGATGAGCTTGATGAGATGAGGCTAGAAGACCAAAAACCTTGGCTCAGCTTACTGGTAGATCGTTTTGAGCACACAGAAGCGTATGCTAAGCAGCAGCTAGACTTGCCGTTGAATGTAATCTTTACCAACGCCGAACCGCGCAAAAACCCTGATGATAAAGGCACGAATAAAAACACCCAACACCCTTTATTTAAAAAACCTGAATTTAGAAAAACATCGCAAGCCGCTCCTAAAAGCTTAGCTCGACAGTTAACTGATACAACAGCGACCCCGCACTTTGATCCAGCCGCTTATGACAAGGACAGTGAGGTTGAATGTGATGATCACGAAAATGAAGCCATCATCCCTCTAGGGACTAGTGATAGTCATAGCGATACAGATATGATTAGACATACGCACAAAAACGCTATTATTACAGAAGCAGATAACCCTAAGGCTCATCGCAGTGAATAAAAATGATGAAGACAGTGTCTGGACACGTACTATCGATGCCAGTCAAAACAAGCTTAAGCAATTTACTAAGTTGTGGTCGGTACAAACGCTAACTGATTTACCTGATCGCTTAAATAATTTTTGGCAGTGGCTTATCGGTACCTACTGGTTTATCCCAACCGCTTGCGTTATCGTCGGTATTTTACTTGCCCCTTTACTAGTCGCTATTGACCAGCATTTTGATCGTGAAACGGTAAAAGAGATCTCCTTTGCCTTTACTGGTGATGACGAGGCTGCGCGCGCGATTATGACTGCTATCGCTGGTGCGGTATTGGGCGTGGCCGGTACGACATTTTCGATTACAATCGCCGTCCTGTCGATGGCATCCTCACAGTTTGGTCCAAGACTGCTACGTAACTTTTTGACCGACACTCCAAATCAGTTTGTCCTTGGCGCTTTTATCGGTACATTCAGCTATAGCTTACTGGTACTAAAGTCTATCCATAAGTCTGACGTGGCTTTTGGTGTGCCGCAATTGGCAGTGACCTTTGCCATTATCATGGCGATTATCTGTGCGCTGCTTTTAGTTTATTTTGTACAGCATATGGTACATGCTATTCAGGCGTCACACGTCATTCAAAATGCTAGCAACGATGCGATTGCAAACATTTACTATTGGTATAACGATCGATGTGATATTCAACATCAACGCGATGCTGAGCATCATGATATCGAGCAGTTCCAGCACTGGCCTGCTATGCCGATTTATTCACCAAATTCAGGTTATCTACAGCAGATTTATCTTGAGTCATTGATTGCACTGTCACAAGATTATGGTGGCGTGGTACAAATGCATGTCAACCTCGGTAATTACGTCACCGATAAAAACGTCATTGGTTACTTTTATCAGCGGCCCGCATCTCATCCAAACAACCAACAGAAGACAGCAACCCCGCATCTGGCAGTGATACCGCGAGCGCCTGATGGACTGTTTTGGCAACGTCTGGCAGGTTGCCTGCGACTTGAGCAACGATTGGCGCACTCCAACGACATCGCCTATAGCTTAGGTCAGATGACGGAGATTGCTGTACGCGCACTATCCCCTGGTATCAATGATCCAAAGACTGCGGTCAATTGCGTCCAGTCTCTAACCAGCTGTCTGAGTATCATGATGCGGCGTCAGCCACCAAGCCCTTATCATTTTCACATACCGCAATCAGAGACTAACGATAGCTCTGAAAATACTATCAAACAGAAGCGACTGGCCATATTGGCACTAGTCACTCATATCCCAAAGATTTCTGATTTTATCAATGTATCACTTGGTGAGATACGTCGTTATGCAGCTGCTGACCTAATGGTCTTAAAAGCACTATGTCAGGCAATGGTCAGTCTGAACTATGCACGGGTAAACAGCGCACAGCAGCAAACGCTATTACATGAATTGCATCTGATTCAGCGCGCCGGAGAAGAGAATTTAAATTATCAAGAGTTGGTCGATGATTTGGTCGCTATGTGCGAACAAGCCAAGCAGTTTATTCTTGATAAGGATGCGCAGCACAAGCATTTTAATTACGTGAGTAATTTTGAAGCCGATATTCGTCAAGCGTTACAGACACAGTCTAGTTAATGACATGAGCAATTAACTGTTTAAATATATGGCAATATCAGCCTTTATAAATACATCACTTATAAACACAACCCCTATAGCTAGCAACACTTATAACGTCCCTATAAGCCCTGTGCTTTAGATACTTTTTATATTTATACGAGACCTACTTTTTATGGCATCTGCAACCAGCCTAACTATCCTAGAAATCAGCGCCATATTTTTGTCGATTACCGCTTCATTAACTTATATCAATCACCGCTTTATTGGTTTGCCGACCACTATCGGTGTCATGGTCATCTCTATCTTACTGTCAATCGGTGCGATATTTTTGGGCTTCTTAGGGTTTGATCAGCTGATCGATTACGAAGTCAGTTTATTGGAGCAGCTTGATTTTACCGAAGTACTCTTAGACGGTATGCTATCGATGTTGCTATTCGCAGGCGCGTTACACGTCAATATTGGTGACTTAAGACGCTATAAATTACCTATCGGCATCCTTGCGGGACTTGGTACGATCATATCGGCGATGCTCATTGCGACTGCGATTTATTTTATGTTGCCGCTCTTCGGTTTCGGCTTACCGTTTCTCTGGTGTCTGTTGTTTGGTGCGCTTATTTCCCCTACCGATCCTATTGCTGTCATGGGTATCCTGTCGTCAGCAGGTGCTCCAAAGAGCATCGAGACTGTCATCGCTGGCGAGTCATTGTTCAATGATGGTATCGGCGTGGTCATCTTCGTTTTATTGCTAGGGATTTTATCTAGCGGTGATATCCCTACTGCCAACTACGTCGCACATACTTTGGCGGTTGAAGCTGGTGGCGGCGTTGTATTCGGACTGGTGCTTGGTGCGACTTTGTACTACTTGCTTAAAAGCATTGATAGCTATCAAGAAGAGGTGCTATTGACATTAGCAGGTGTCATTGGTGGCTACGCGCTGGCCAGTCATTGGCATTTATCAGGGCCACTTGCCATGGTGATGATGGGGCTCATGGTTGGTAATCGTGGTCGCGAGCTAGCCATGAGTGATAAGACACGGCACTATATTGATTTGTTCTGGGAATTGATTGATGAGATTTTAAACGCCATTTTGTTTGTACTCATCGGTCTAGAAGTGGTGATGATTGCTTATTCAGGCAATTTATTTATAGCGAGTGGTTTGACGATTTTGATCGCGCTCGTTGCCAGATTTATTGTGGTAGGTATGACGACTAAGACCTTTCATCGTCAGCTTGATTTACCTACGGGCGCGTGGAAGGTCCTGACATGGGGCGGCTTACGCGGTGGTATCTCAGTCGCGCTAGTATTACAGTTACCAATCGGGGCTGAACGAGAGATTTTATTGGCACTCACTTATGCAGTGGTGATATTCTCCATCTTGGTACAAGGTCTAAGCGTCGGTAAAGTCGCTAAAAGCATTCGTACGGATGAAAAAACAGTAGACGTATAAGCCAAAAATATATCAGGCACAAAAAATCCAGCGTAAGACAAGTATCTTATGCTGGATTTTTTAACTTAAATTTAAACGTTATATCAAGCCCTTTCGTTTCATATTGCGATAAACCACGATAATAATAAGCAGATTAGAAACCAGTATCCCAAGCTTAAACCAGTCAAACGGGCTAACGATCAGATAGTAGATTTCTATAGGAATAAATACTCCGTAGCCTAGTACCCCAAACCAATACGCCCATGTTTTGTCATGCCATAAGCCATAGGCTTCTAGGAAGCGCAAACTGGCATAAGCAAATATCAATAATAAAAACATTGGCCAGTTTTTACTTGCTTGCTGAGCAATACGTACGGCACTATCGATTTGCGGGGCAAGCATATGGCCGAAGCTGCGCTGCCAAGTAACCGTTGCGGTCGTCAGCCAATGCTCAAGATTGGTATGCCACCACCATAATGCCCCTGCTCCTAGTAACGCACCAACACCTTTGACTACCTCATAAATGGCCACCGCTTTGATAGACTCACTCGCCGTACTGCGCGATTTTTCTTGCTGACCATTCATGGTAACCCCTTTATCCTTCGAGGATGGCGGCAGACAATCATCCTGTTGGGGCAAATTAGCCAAAGAATGTCTCCACAACACGTCCTTGCAACTGCTGATTGAAAAACGGCGTGTTCTTACCACTCGATAGCATAGATTGCGCGGTCACTTGCCACTCAAGGTTAGGATCGACTAATACTGCACCGCCGATAGCTTCATACTGCTCACTAATACCTGCGATTTTTGCAGGATTTAGGCAGATTTTGTCTACCAGTTGCGAGAGTGTTAATACCTCATCATTTACCAGCTGACAAGCCAATGCCATAAACGTATCGAAATTTGAGATACCTGGCGTACTTTCGGCAAATGGTGCTTTTTTGGCGGTACTATTCAATGGCTCGTGATGACTACAGATGGCATCGATAGTGCCATCTTTTAATCCGCGGCGGATTGCCTGCTGGTCAGTATTACTACGTAGCGGTGGCAACACGTACGCCTGAGCATTAAAACCTTCAAGATTGTCATCGGTTAAATACAGCTGATGCATCGCAACATCACACGTAACAGGTAGACCTTTGTCTTTTGCCCAGCGCATGAGCTCGATAGAGGACTTACAGGATAACTGACTAAAATGAGCAGCGATTCCGGTCTCTTCAACCATCAGTAGCTGCGTAGACAATGCAACAGTTTCTGCAATCCAAGGAATCCCTTGCAAACCATGATAAGAAGCAATATAGCCCTCATGTGCCACACCGTCTCCAGACAGACTTGGCTCATCAGGATAAAAGAATACCTTCATGCCAAAGGTTGCTGCATATTCTAATGTGCGTAGCAATACTAAGTCATTGCGAAAAGGTCTACGCGCATTAGATACTGCGATACAGCCGCCCTTTTTAAGCCCTGCAATGTTAGACGGTCGTTCGCCCTCTAACCCTGTGGTCAATGCACCCAAAATATGCAAGTAAATCCCGCCATCACTCAAGGCTCGCTCACGTAAACCTTTCAAGAGTGAGCCATTTTCTAAAATAGGATTGGTATCAGGCGGTGTCACTACATGCAAAAACCCATTACCACGAGCAGCGCTGCCTTCTGATTTTAGCGTACCGTGTTGCTGTTGGCCTGGCTCGCGTAAACGCGCGCATAGATCTACTAGTGGTGGCAATAACCACATCTCACGGCCAGAATCGAGTGTAGACAGTTTTTCTATTGCAGTTTGTGGCAATGCATCTTTAAATGCTTTTGGTAAATGGTCAAGAATGGGTGCATCAGTATTAAGCATGGTAGACATAACGTTATTACCGTATCAATAAAATGAAATAAATGAGAATAAGTCGCGCGGCAGCCTGTTACTTGCCAGCCGCTTGATGAGCACGCTGACCTTCCATCGCAAGTGATAAGACCGCCATACGAATGGCAATACCGTTATTTACCTGCTTTAAGATAACGGATTGCGCGCCATCAGCCACACTAGAGGCAATTTCAACACCGCGGTTCATCGGCCCCGGATGCATCACTAATGCATCAGGCTTAGCGAGAGCTACCCGCTCTGGCGTAATCCCATAATGCTTATAGTATTCACTTGAGGATGCCAAGAGCGGCGAACCGATACGCTCATTTTGTATTCTTAATCCCATGATCACATCACAGTCAGTGACACACTCATCCATGTTTTCATATACTTGTACACCGAAACGCTCGATACCTTTGGGCAGTAGAGTGCGCGGCGCACAAACACGGATGTCTGTCACACCTAGCGTTTGCAGTGCACTGATATCAGAGCGTGCTACGCGTGAGTGTTTAATATCACCAACGATTGCGATAGACAGCTCTTCAAATGGTCGCGGTGCTTCACGGTGAATGGTCAACATGTCGAGCATTCCTTGAGTAGGATGCGCATGCCAGCCATCGCCACCATTAATAATAGCAATATCAGGCGTCACTTCTGTCGCCATAAAATGCGCGGCACCTGATGCTGAATGTCGAACCACAAAGATATCCGCGGTCATTGCCTGTAGATTCCAAAGCGTGTCGCGCAGACTCTCGCCTTTTTTGGTACTAGAACGTTCGATATCGATATTGAGTACATTGGCACCCAAGCGTTTTTCTGCCACCTCAAATGTCGTCCGGGTACGAGTCGATGGTTCAAAGAACAAGTTCATTACCGTATAGCCATCTAACTCAGGACGATTGATTAACTGTCCGTTTTCATCAAAGAAAGTCTCTGCTTTTGCGATAATAGCTTTGAGCTGTGCTTTATTAAGCCCTTCAACACCTAAGAAATGCCTAATACTGCCATCGGTGTTGAGCTGCGGACGACTCAATGAGGTATTGAGCCTTTGATGAATCGTACTGGGATCAAATTTTGCATAATCAGTCGGTGAGACTGGTTGTGTAGCGCTACTATCGATAGGATTTGACATAATGGCGAGTCTTTATTGTGGGTTTATATGAGTCTATAGTAATCACTTATTCATCTTTGTTCGATCATTTATCACTGATAGGCATAGATACAAAGGACATTTTGACGCTTATTTGCTACAATTTACCGTAATCAAATTCGACCGAAAAATAGCCTCAGCAGACAATCAGAAAGCGTGAGTAGACATGCTGTATTCTCATAAAGAATAATTCTGACAAAACTATAAATGAATAACAATAGATATAGTGTAGCCGATTTTGTGGTCGGGACAAAGATGCCGTATTAGCTATTTAAGAATTTACCTATTTCAGGTGTGCTAAATACCACCTACTTCTTTACTTTGACACCTATCCGTTCTTTTATTTTCCATACCCTTTATTAGGAAGCCTTATGACGACCTTAGCAGACTATCTAAACCAACATGCCACTAGCCCTGCACTCAATGACGTGATTACCACTGTCACTGATGTCGGTAAGACAATTTCACAACTGCTTAGAAAAGGTGCTCTGGCAGATATTTTAGGCGAAGCAGGTAATCAAAACGTCCAAGGCGAAGATCAGAAAAAATTAGACGTACTAGCAAATGACCTACTACTAGATGCATTGGCAAAAAATACACATTGTGCTGGTGTTGCGTCAGAAGAGCTCGATGACGCGACCCCTGCTAATGACGATGGTAGCCTATTGGTACTATTTGACCCATTGGATGGCTCATCAAATATCGACATCAATATGGCTGTAGGTACGATTTTTTCTATCTTACCGTATGAGCGCCAAGGTCAAACCAGTGAAAACAGCGACTATCTACAGGCAGGTAACAAACAGCTAGCCGCCGGTTATCTGCTATATGGTACCTCTACTGTCCTAGCGCTAACCATCGCTGATAAAGTTGTGATGTTTAGCCTAGATCCAGAGACGTCTGACTATGTGCTGATAGAAGACAATGTTCAAATCGATGCCGATACAAGCGAATATGCTATCAATAGCTCAAATTATCGCTACTGGCGCGCGCCAATGCAGCAGTACATCGACGAGCTCATCGCTGGTGAAACAGGTGTACGTGGACGTGATTTCAATACACGCTGGGTAGCAGCCATGGTTGGTGACGTCCATCGTATCTTATGCCGCGGTGGTCTGTTCACTTATCCGTTTGATACCAAATATGCTCATAAAGCGGGTAAACTACGCTTGATGTATGAAGCCAACCCAATGAGCCTATTGATTGAACGTGCCGGTGGCGGTGCGACAGACGCTGTCAATCGTATCTTAGATATCGAACCGACTGATATCCATCAACGTGTTCCTGTAGTACTCGGTAGCAAAAACGAAGTCAATTATGTGAAAGATTTACACGTAAATTATTCTGAAAAATAATTGATTGACGCACCTGTTAAGAGTAGCCAACATAATGCTAAATCAATAATAGGCATTGTGTTGGTTATCTAAACGACTCCTTTACTCTTCTCTAAGCGATCCACTATGGTATTAAATCCCACCGAGCTGATTACCTCAGATAAGAACATAACAGTGAAGCTTGTAAAAGCACTGTTATCCCAAGCACGCCAGCGTAAAAAGAACGGTCAGACAGTCATAGAAGGCGTCCATTTGATAGATGCTGCGCTACGTAGTGACTATCCTTTCGTCCAGATACTACTGTCTGAGTCAGCGCATAGCCACCCTGAAGTTCAGCAGGTATTGACTCGCCTGCCCACTTATACGCCCATTCTTACTTTATCAAACTCACTCTATGAGAGTATTCGTAGCTTGGGTACTGGCATTGATATCATGGCGATAATCAAAGTACCAACGCCTAGTCTATCGATGATCGATGAAGACTGCTTAATCTTGAACGACGTGCAGGATAGCGGAAATGTTGGTACGCTATTACGCACAGCAGCAGCCGTTGGTATCCGCAACATCCTATGCACCAGTGCGACCGCTCAAGCGTGGTCTCCCAAGACGCTACGAGCAGGTATGGGTGCACAGTTTGCCCTGACTATCTATGAAGGCTTGAGTACGCAGGCTATTTTAGATCACGTACAAGTGCCGCTTTTGGCGACTAGCTCACACACAGATACTATCATTTACGATCACGATTTATCTGCGCCTGTGGCTTGGATTATGGGTCATGAAGGCCAAGGCGTTAGCGACGAGCTAATGCAATGTGCCACGCCGATAGCATTACCGCAGCCAAACGGGCAAGAGAGCTTAAATGTAGCGATTGCAGGGTCTTTATGTCTGTATGAGACCTTACGCCAAAGACAATACTCTTAGCGTCCATTTATACCTGCTATTAAAATCTTCTCTATCAATCAAGAAAAAACCCACTATCATTTAATAGTGGGTTTTTTATTATCTGTCTACTACTGATATAGTCAAAGAAGTCTAAAACGGATACAAGGCAACCGACTGCAGATTGTACAAGTAGTACATCTAAGGAGGATAACGCCGTAGCCGTTTAGTAGTTCTGTGACTATACATTAAACTTTGCTAGTAAGCTCAGGCAGTGCTTCGAACAAATCAGCTTCTAAGAAATAATCAGCAACGCTAGCGATAGGGGCTTCTGGGTCATTATTGATAGCAACGATGACCTTAGAATCTTTCATACCAGCCAAATGCTGAATCGCGCCTGAGATACCAGCGGCGATATATAGCTGCGGTGCAACGATTTTACCCGTTTGACCGACCTGCATATCATTTGGTACATAGCCTGCGTCAACAGCGGCACGTGAGGCACCAACAGCAGCGCCTAGCTTGTCAGCTAATGGCTCAATGTACTTGGTGAAGTTTTCACCGTTTGCCAATGCACGACCACCAGAAACAACAATACCAGCTGAGGTCAATTCTGGACGATCAGACTTAGCCATTTCTTCGTTCACAAAGCTAGCTTTGCCAGTTTCTTGTACATTATCGATAGTTTCAACAGTAGCTGAACCGCCTTCGCTTGCCACTGGGTCAAACGCAGTAGTACGTACTGTTAGTACCACTTTGTCTTCTGTTGTTTTTACTGTTGCCGTTGCATTACCTGCGTAGATAGGACGCTCAAACGTTTGCGCATCTACTACACCTGAGATTTCAGACAACATGCTGACGTCAAGTAACGCAGCAACGCGTGGCATAAAGTTTTTGCCAGTCGTGGTCGCAGCCGCTAGGATATGGCTGTAATCACCAGCGATATCAGCGACCAATAGCGCCACGTTGCCTGCCAATTGATGCTCATAAGCAGCATTGTCAGCCAATAGTACTTTAGTCACGCCTTCTGCTTTTGCCGCTTCATCAGCTACAGCTTGGCTACCACTACCAGCAACCAATACATGGATATCATCACCCATTTGTTTAGCAGCAGCGATCGTGTTTAAAGTTGCCTTTTTTAGACTGGCATTGTCATGTTCTGCATATACCAAAATTGCCATGGTTTTAGTCCTTTATATATTCGTATTATCTATTCATGCGGTTGTTTGTGTACAAAGCTATTTGAGCAACTATCATTTAATATGAAATAAAGCAGTCAAACTTATAGCCTTCAAATTCTTAACCTTGTACAGGATATGCCGTAGCGAAGCATCCAATCATTAAAACATTAAATGACTTTTGCTTCGTTTCTTAGCTTATCGACCAACTCATCAACTGACCCTACTGTAATACCAGCTTTACGGTCAGCAGGTGGCACGACTTTAATAATTTCTTGCTTAGATGTCATATCAACACCGAAATCTGCTGGCGTTTTCTCATCAAGTGGTTTTTTCTTCGCTTTCATGATGTTAGGCAATTTAGCATAACGTGGCTCATTCAAACGTAGATCAGTCGTGATGACCGCTGGCAAATCAAGTGCAACAGTTTGTAGGCCACCATCGATTTCGCGCGTTACGTTTACTTTGTCGCCTTCAACTTTCACTTCTGATGCAAACGTACCCTGACCGATACCCATCAATGCTGCTAGCATCTGACCAGTTTGGTTGTTGTCATCATCAATCGCTTGCTTACCTAATAAAATAATATCAGTGCTTTCAGCTTCGGCGATACTTTTTAGAATCTTAGCAACTTGTAATGGATATGGTTTTTCGTCACTTACTACTAACACACCACGGTCAGCACCTAGCGCTAGGGCTGCACGAATCTGCTCTTGTGACTCTTTTGGACCGATTGAAGCAACAATGATCTCATCAATGACGCCAGCTTCTTTCAGACGAACCGCTTCTTCTACTGCGATTTCATCAAAAGGGTTGATTGACATTTTAGTGTTTGATAAGTCAACGCCAGAGTTGTCGGCTTTTACACGAACTTTTACGTTATAATCAATGACACGCTTGACCGCTACTAATGCTTTCATACGTTCCTCGTTTATTAATGTTATGAGTTAAAAATTGTCAGTTAAGAACCAAAGGTTCGTTGTGGTTCAAATTGTCGTTCAAAATACTGCTCAAGGTTATTACTACATCAACAGAATATTGTTAACTAAGAAAGATTAGCCAATATCTAAGAGCATATTAGCATTGTATCTCTTACTAATAAAATCTGCTAAAGCTAAGCCAACCGTTATTATCAGACCTATGTATCTTGCGTCAGCAGGCAGATAAGGTCAAGACAACGCCGTGAATAATGCGTCATAAATTTGTCAACACTCTACAATAAATAGTCTATAAGCGCATCATTTCATGATTTGCGTTGTTCAACAGCTCAAAATACTTGTACCTTTATAGCATTCTAAGCCTCAGCTTTACTTAATATTTTGTTATTATTTATCTCTTTGAGGTTAACGGATAAAAATAGTTAGTTAATTAGTCAAGCTAGACCTGCGACTTACTATTCTTACTAGCGCCAAGCAATAATTCGCTATCTCGTATATCGTCAAATAAAGACCAGTCAGGTTCAACATCGTTACTTTTGATGACACTCATATCACCTGTCGTCTCCATAATCACCGCAAACACTTCTGTTTTCGCTTTGATACCATTTTTACGTAGCACTTCCTGCACATCGCTGGTACTAAGATTGGCTTCTTTTAAGTTGTCTTCTAGATACTCACCATGAGCCATTAGGATAATAGCTTGATTGTCTATCAGTGCTTTTAGCGGTTTTATTTTGCGTCTGATAACTGAAATAACGCCCTGAATTAAGAATAATACCGCAACAGCAAACAATCCTTGAAATAGAGAGGGCTTATCTGACAATACCGTCGACGCCAATATACTACCAATACCCACCGTCATTGCAAAATCATGGCTTGATAACTTGGAAAAACTGCGCAAACCCATCAATCGAGTAAACGACATCAGCCCTACGTAAAAGCCTACTGCAGATAAAGAAATCCCGAGCACCTGTTGCCAGTCAATTGAAAGCCAGTTTTCCCACTTCATAATACAACCTTATCTATTACATTTTTATTAAATCATTGTTCATTATTACCTGATGATGTTAACCGTCAAAATCAATAGCGCCTTACATTAGCAACACTTTGTCATACCAGAAAAGTCCCATAAAAAAAGCAACCTGATAAGAGGTTGCTTCTTTTTAAAGTCGATACAGTATTTTTATTGTTTTAACAAACAAAGTAATCAATGCATATTGATAATCTTATTGTCATTAAGCTTACTGACAAGCAGTTAACTTAACGATGAATGAGATTAGATAGCTTCGATTTGCTCAGCTTGTGGGCCTTTTTTGCCATCACCTAAGATGAAAGACACTTTTTGGCCTTCGGCTAGAGTTTTGAAACCGTTACCTTGGATAGCGCTGTAGTGAGCGAATACGTCTTGTCCGCCGTTGTCTTGAGCGATAAAACCAAAACCTTTAGCTTCATTAAACCACTTTACAGTGCCTTCAACTTTATCTGACATAAATTTTCCTGACTCTTTAACTGTTGGCGAGACTTGTGTCATCACCGATTAATTGATATATACCCTAATATTTTCTGCTAAATGCGGCGGCCAAAAATGCTAAATAATCTTAAAGAAAATTTGGATTTTTTGCCTCAAATATCTTGAGTACAGTCTGATTATAACAGTTTTCCATGGTAGGAACAGTCTAAATTGCTGATTTTTGTA
>NZ_PJBU01000083.1:0-35641 GCF_002863645.1 Psychrobacter sp. MES7-P7E
ACCTATGGAGATTACTTTAAACGGTTATTACACCCTGATATTGGCCACCTTAGTGCTGCTGCTTGGGCGGTTTTTGGTGCGAAGAGTCAAGTTTTTAGAAGACTTTAATATTCCAGAACCTGTCGCAGGTGGCTTAGTCGCAGCGGTTGTGGTCTATATTCTCAATATGGTTTGGGGATATAGCTTCAACTTTCATCAAGGCTTACAGACCGCCACTATGCTAATGTTCTTTGCTTCTATCGGTCTGAGTGCTGATTTTAGTCGCCTAAAGGCAGGCGGCACACCATTATTGATTTTTACTATCGTTGTTTCAGTGTTTATTGTATTGCAGGACGTCGTTGGTGTGGCCATGGCAAGTGCATTGGGACTTGATCCTTTGCTCGGTCTAGTGACAGGTTCTATCGCTCTAACGGGTGGTCATGGTACAGCAGGCGCTTGGGGAATCACGTTAGAACAAGACTATGGTGTGGTCGGTGCGACTACATTGGGTATCGCGGTTGCTACTTATGGTTTGGTCGCGGGTGGTATTGTTGGCGGTCCTGTTGCCCGTCGCTTGATTAATCGACTTGGACTAAAACCAACGCCAGCTAACCCTGATCCTAGCGATATCGAAAAAGTTGCTGGTGCACAGTCGTTATATAGCACCAAACACGATGAGGAGTCTGCAGGTAGTAATAAAGATATCTTTGAAAGACCTGATAGCATGCGCTTTATCACCGCTTCTTCTACTATCGAAACCTTGGCACTATTCGCAGGTGCTTTGGCTTTTGCTGATGTAATGGCCATCGTTGCTGAAGGTACATGGTTTGAGCTGCCCACTTTCGTATGGGCGCTGGCAGGCGGCGTCATCATTCGCAATGTACTAACGATGGTCTTCAATTTTGAGATGTTTGATCGCTCGATTGATGTGCTTGGTAATGCGTCTTTAAGCCTATTTTTAGCGATGGCATTGCTGTCCCTGAAACTCTGGCAATTAACGGACTTGGCAGGTCCTGTACTGATCATATTGGTCGTACAGACCATCATTATGATTATCTATGTCTACCTCATTACCTTTAAAGTGATGGGCAAAGACTATGACGCGGCAGTATTATCAGCGGGTCATTGTGGTTTTGGTATGGGTGCAACACCGACAGCAATTGCAAATATGCAGGCAGTCACGGATCGCTACCTACCTTCACCTAAAGCATTTCTAATTGTACCAATGGTTGGTGCGTTCTTTGTTGATATCGTCAATGCCACGATCTTGCAGATTTTTACGAAGTTGCCGTTTATGTAGAATAGAAAGAAAAAATTATCTATCATAGATTGTCATGTGATTTGGCTTTACTATTGTAAGGTAAAGGCTACTAATACGGAACGTATAATATATTTTTACCTTAATTTGTAATCATAACTTACCTTCAAATCAAACATCAAAAACGGGTATTCATCTATGTATTATCATGTAATTTTGGAACTTGATGGTAAACATCATAAAAACGCATGGGATAAAATTGAAATAAAATCAGATATAGAGGACTTAGATAATTTAAAAGCTAAATTTTCTGAACCTTATCAAGTAGGACGCCCAATATTGATAAATGGTAGAACTATACCGATAGATCATATTGAGCGTTTAAGATTCTTTTCGAGTAATGATCCTAGTAATATTTTAGAAGCGCGACAGGCGACACAAAGAAAGGCTGAGGAAAGAGCATCTGATGTGGCATTTATAGGTTTTTATGAAAATTATTTAGAGTCAGCACTTTTGAAAGAAAAAGATATTACCGATGAATTGATTACGTATGCGAAAGGAACGAAAACCTCAACCTTGGCTGCAGAAGACCAAAAAAATGTGAGCTTACCAACTAAGGTTTTTATTGTTCATGGACACGATGACGCGCTTATAAACGAAGTCAAATCGTTTTTGCTAGCTCAATCCATCAAGCCAGTTGTACTTAGAGAGCAACATGATGCTGGTATCACGATCATAGAAAAGCTAGAACGCTATACCAAAGATCCATCGATTGGGTTCGGTATAGTTTTATACACACCTGATGACGAGGGAAAAGCAGTTGGCGCAGAAAGCTATCAATCCAGAGCCAGACAAAACGTTGTTTTTGAACATGGTTTGCTAATAGGATTATACGGTCGGGAAAAAGTTGTAAGCTTGGTAAAGAAGCAATCTAATATTGAAATGCCAGGTGATGTAAACGGTGTAATATACGCTGATCATGGTTCTGGAGATTGGCGTCTGAGTGTCGCTCATATGTTGAAAAAAGCTAATTACAGTATTGACTATAACGAAATAACTTAAATATTTTTAGTTGGGGACTCCTGACAACCTAAACTATGAACAATTAACAGATCACAAAAAACCGCCCTATCACAGGCGGTTTTTTGCATTATATAACTTGCAGCAAAATCTGATTACTACTGACTGCTTTTTTTCGTAAGTAGGCAATGCTTTACAGATCGCTTCTATTTAAAGTTTAACAGCTATCTAGCAAATAACAAGTACCAGCCATCGAAAAGCCCGCCAAGACTCATCTTGGCAGGCTTTTTTAATTATCAAGTTATAATAGATTGTTCAATCAAACCTATTATTTATACTTTTTAATTTCACCACTTTTCACACGCGCTATGAAAGAATTAACCTCTCTTTTCACAATTGGCATTAAGAAGTACAGGCCGATGATGTTAAAGATAGCCATAGCGAACAGAGCCGCATCTGAGAAGTCGATAACGAAGCTAAACTGTACGATGGTACCGATAACAACGAAGATTAAGAAGATAAGTTTGTATATCATCTCACCGCCTTTCCCTTCACCGAAGAGGTAAGTCCAAGCTTTTAGACCATAATATGACCATGAAATCATCGTTGAGAAAGCAAACAACAATACCGCGACAGCTAGGAAATACTGGAAGATAGGTGCCGTTTCCATGAATGCTGTACGGGTTAGATCCACACCAGTAAGCGCTTGGGTTTGTAAGTTTGCGGCAGTATTTACCCCAGAGATAGTAATAACAAGTGCCGTCATCGTACAGATAACAACTGTATCAATGAAAGGCTCTAATAGCGCTACTAGGCCTTCAGTAGCAGGCTCTTTGGTTTTTACTGCTGAGTGAGCAATAGCGGCTGAACCAACACCCGCTTCGTTAGAGAAAGTTGCACGTTTCAAACCTTGAATCAACGCGCCAATAAAGCCACCAGCCACGCCAGCACCAGTAAAGGCACCCGAGAAAATCTCGCCAAATGCAGTGCCGATATGATTAAAGTTAGCAATCAGTACGATTACCGCCATAGTAATGTACAACAAGGCCATAAAAGGTACGACTTTTTCGGTAACGGTTGCGATGCGCGGCATACCGCCAATGATAACCATACCGACTAAAAACGCTAAGCCAATACCAAAGAAAACACTGTAATCCGTTGGAATGCTAAAAGTAGAGCTCATGACTGCAAAGGCTTGGTTACCCTGAAACATGTTACCAGCACCAAAGGTCGCCAATATACACATGAGTGCAAAACCAACAGCCAGGAACTTACCTAATCCGCCCATACCACGTTCAGCCATACCGCGGCTTAGGTAGTACATAGGGCCACCTGATACGACGCCAGATGGTAGTACCGTACGGTATTTGACACCTAGCGCACATTCTACAAACTTAGTCGCCATACCGAATAGGCCGACCATAATCATCCAAAAGGTAGCGCCAGGTCCACCAATAGCGAGTGCTGCACCGACACCAGCAATATTACCAAGACCAACCGTACCTGACAAAGCAGTGGCTAGTGCTTGAAAATGGCTAACCTCGCCTTCTTCTTTGACAGCAGGGTTTGGATCAGTATATTTACCTCTGACAATATCTAGAGACAGGCCTATTTGACGAAACTGAATAAATCCAAAGTAAAAAGTGAATACGAGTGCGGCAACTAATAACCAACCCACAATGAGGGGGAAGCTGACGTCTCCAAGAGGTACTGAAAAGAAAATAAGGTCGACGAACCAGCCAAATATATTGGCCATAAAGCCATCGAGACCTGCTCCAAATGCTGCTAAACCTGATTGTTCTGCTGCTTGCGCAAGAGTCGTGCTGAGTAATAGCATCGTTGCGACTAAAGATTATTTTTTCATGTAAATCCCTTTAGTGAAAATAACATTTATATAATTATTCAATCAATTACAGCGATACTAGGGCGTGTCTTCAATTCACTCGATAGTCATCTAAATGGGCTAAAAATGGCTAAATCTTGCCAAACATCGTCAAATAGTTGGTCAATATCCCGATATTATCTGCGCTATTTTTCTTGTTTGGCGGCAATTTATCTCATTTTTATCACCATTTTTGAAATGAAGACACGCCCTAATACAAAGTGTAACTATTTATTATAATTTGTATTAGTATTATTACTAAATGTTCAATACTGACTATATACTAATAGTTTTGTATAAACAAAGAGATTTACATATTTTTCTTAATTAAACATCAACTTAGCTCCTTAAAACTAATAGCGGAACTCAATCAAGCTCACTACACTTATCGAAAAATGTCGGTAGTAATTTTCAGGTTAAATAACGGACTTAAATATAATTAAAAGAGCTCAATGGCAATATCAACATAGGTTTGCGTTACATGACATAATATTCATAGAGAGCAATAACAAAAAAACCGCTAAGCAAAAGCTTAGCGGTTTTTTTTATTACCTTTCTAAAGTTTACTGATTTTTAGCATAGACTGGTAATTCTGCACAAATCGCTTCTACTTTAGCGCGTACTTCAGTAGCAACCGCTTCATCACCGCGGCTATCTAGTACGTCACAGATCCAACCTGCCAACTCACCCGCTTGTGCTTCGTTGAAACCGCGAGTAGTAATCGCTGGCGTACCGATACGGATACCAGAAGTCACGAATGGTGATTTTGGATCGTTTGGTACAGCATTTTTGTTGACAGTAATGTGTGCTTCACCAAGCCATTTGTCCGCTTCTTTACCCGTCATTTCTTGCTTAACGAGGCTGATCAGCATTAGATGGTTTTCAGTACCACCAGAGATGACTTCATAGCCGCGCTCTTGAACCACTTTTGCCATTGCTTGCGCATTTTTCACTACTTGCTGCTGATACGTTTTGAAGTTATCTTCTAACGCTTCTTTAAAGCAAACCGCTTTTGCAGCGATAACATGCATCAATGGGCCACCTTGGTTGCCTGGGAATACAGCTGAGTTTAGCTTTTTAGCCAATACTTCATCACGCGCCAAAATCATACCTGAGCGTGGGCCACGTAGAGTTTTGTGCGTAGTCGTCGTAACCACGTCAGCGAAAGGTACTGGATTTGGATAAACACCGCCAGCAACTAGGCCTGCAACGTGTGCCATATCGACCAATAGATACGCGCCTACTTCGTCCGCGATGTCACGGAAACGCTGCCAATCAACTACTTGTGAATATGCTGAGAAACCCGCGATGATCATTTTTGGCTTATGCTCACGCGCCAAGCTCTCTACTTGATCATAATCAATAAGGCCAGTGCCATCTACCAATCCGTACTGTACGGCATTGTAGTTCAGACCTGAGAAGTTGATGTGGGCGCCATGCGTCAAGTGACCACCAGCGTCTAAGCTCATGCCTAGTACCGTGTCATTTGCTTCTAGCAATGCTAAAAATACGGCTGAGTTTGCTTGGCTACCAGAATGTGGCTGAACGTTCACATACTCTGCACCGAACAACTCTTTAGCACGGTCAATAGCCAATTGCTCAACTACGTCCACATGCTCACAACCACCATAGTAACGCTTGCCAGGATAGCCTTCTGCGTATTTGTTGGTAAGGTCAGTACCTTGTGCTTCCATCACTGCTTGTGAGCAGTAGTTTTCAGAGGCGATAAGCTCGATGTGGTTTTCTTGACGAACGCTTTCTGCGGCCATCGCTTCAGCAAGTACTGGATCAAAATCTTTGATAGAAATATCTTTAAACATAGTGATGTCCTAAGTAGTGACTGTCATTAAAAAACGTCATTGAAAAGAAGCTTATAGCCTGCCCACAATAAAACAACTACTGCGTCAACGTCGCTGAAGTACGCTTGATACCTCTGCACGCTGTTTTTCTGCAGTCTATTTTATGGTATGACCCTTATTGTGAATGGAGTCTATTAGCAAAGATTGAAATAAGAATAAATACAGGCGACTGACCTGTTATTAACTTGACTGATTCGTCAATAAAATCGATGTACATTTGCATCGATATCATCGCGAAAGATTAAGTGTAACATGAAAATTTGTGCTGTGAGCGCAAAAAAACCTCACCTTAAGATGAGGGAATTAAATGACTATATAACACAGATAAATAGCCAATAAAATAAAGGATTTACCCGCTGAATATTTTCACCAATATGCCTTCTTATGCTGTTTTAGGCATAAAATATTTTTAAGCGTTGCTAGATATAGTCAATTCAATTTAAAAGTAATACAAGGCAGCCGAGTGTAGATGTATATTAAATACATCAAGCGAGGTTAACCCAGTAATACTTTTATAGGTCGCTAGTTAAAAACGTAGGTAAGAACGTTTCACTGATCATAAGCGTGCGACCATACCAATCATAACGCGTTTGTCGTTGCCAACCGTCACTGGTATGACTGATAAAACGCTCATTTGGCAAAGTACGGCAACGCTTAAACAGCACATAGCCGATAGGGGTGTTTTTGAGTTGTTGAAGGCGGCGTGCTTGACCTTGCAAACTATATAGAGGGAAAATACTTTGGGCTTGTACCCATGGCGCGTCATCATAGCCATAGAGTTGTACCTCGCGTACCCATGCCAGCATCGGTCGTCCTAACATGCCACCTGTTATACCCAGCTGCTTTTTTTGACCTAAAGTCAGCGAACGATAGCCCTCAAAGCTGCGTTTTACACGCAGTGGCTGCCCTGCCTTCTCTTCTAATATCGCAGTGAGAGAACCTTCAGCAGTTAGCCAAGGTAAGAGTTCAGTAGGAGGTAAATCATTGGTAGAACTAAAAGAATTGCTGGTCATAGTTTATGGCTAGTATTTTTTAAAGAGTGTTTAACAGTTAAAAGGTGCTTGCAAATAGAAACAGAGTGAGTCACAGCTGATTACCGTGATGAAGCACTGCTATGAAGCACGGCCATCAAATTCAGGCATATTGTCTGCGTTAAAAGGCAGAGCTTCAAAGGCCTGCTGACGATACTGCGCCATGTGCAGCCGATCTCTGGCACAAAAATCGCCAATCGCCGGTACAAAACGCGGATCATAAATACGGTGGATAGAATGGGTCGTCGTTGGGACAAAACCACGTACTAGCTTATGCTCGCCTTGCGTACCAGGATCAAAAGATATCAATCCTTGCTCAATAGCAAACTCGATACCTTGGTAATAACACAGCTCAAAATGCAAGCTGTCATATTCACCGAGCGCACCCCAGTAACGACCATATAAGGTGGCATTATTATCGCCACCAACATTGTCACCACCAACATTGTCACCATCAGCCTTGTCGCTATCAGGTCTGTCATATAAGAACAAACTACTCGCGATAATCTCACCACTGGCGTCGAGTGCTTGTGCAAGCATTATATGCTCAGGCATGCTCACTGCCAATGCCATAAAAAAATCTATCGTCAAATAAGGCTGCTGTCCGCGTACTGCATAGGTCATCACATAACAGTGATAAAAAGCCTTCCAATCAGCATCGCTAATAGCATCGCCGCATTTTCGCTGGCAACTAATGCCCTGCTCGGCAACTTTACGGCGCTCAGCCCGAATGGTTTTACGCTTTTTGGCTTTTAAGGTCATCAAAAACGCATCAAAATCTGCAAATGGCTTACTGTCATTAAGCAAGTCTGTATTTTGCCATAAGAACTGGCAGCCTTGACGCTCAAATATCGGTAGCTCAATAGCAGCTGACTCTACGCCATTTTCTTGAGCCGCTATCGCAAGCTCTACATCAATTTCAGTTGGCATAGATGTGGTGACGATAGAGGCAAGCTCAGGTGTCACAAACAGTCCATGCCAGCTTGAGGCGCCCACTTGTTGAGCGATATCATCGATACCTGCGATGGCCGTTTTGAGGATAGCTTCATTCAAGGTTTCACCTTTGGCCAACCAAACTCTCTGACCAGTAATCGGTGTATACGGTGCGCTAGTGACCAATCGCGGATAATAATCAACGCCATAGCGTGTATAAGCTTCAGCCCATGCATGATCAAATACAAACTCACCGCGATGATGACCTTTTATAAATACTGGCATGACAGCCACAGGCTGCAATGCATTTTCTACCGCGTCATCTACTAAGGTATCGGTGTTATCTTCACTATCGGCACTATTAGTAGCATCAGCGACACGATGTACCAAAATAAATATCGGTAGCCAGCCTGCCTGCTCACCAATTGCTCCGGTGTCAGTCAAGGCTTGCCAAAAAGCAAATGACATAAAGGGGGTATCTGGCGTCTGCCACTCTGTTTGGCTCTGCCAGCTGGTATCATTAATCAGCGCATACTCTAAACTCATATTCACCGTCACTATTATAATCGCGATATATTTATCGATAACCAATCTATTGATGATCTAGACTAGCAAATTTTTACGTCATTGCTGTCACAATTTGCAAAAACTTATCCGCACCTAATAAAAAACCACCAACGATAACGCGGGTGGTTTGTACGACTGCGCTCATGGGCAGTAAGATCAATATAAAACGTCATGAATAAACAGTAGTTGTATGGAAAAGATGATATCGAAGCCGATGACTGGTAGAATAAGGTTGTTATTAGCTTAGTATAATTCGAAACCATAGGATACGAGCTAAAACAGTATACTTAGTTCATGGTATACGATTGACATCCTATCGGATTTATAGTGGATTGATTATAATGTAGCGTCAGTGATTCACTTTTAGGCAGTTTTGCACCGACCGTTAACGTGTTGCCTTTAAATGCTTTTTTCATGAATATTATTAAAAGAAAATGCCTGATCTGTCGTAAAGATTTCTAAGAAGCTACATATGAAGTACTTGTTCTAACCATATCATGGATTATTGCATAGTATCATTGACGCATATTCAACACTATATTTGAGCTTTATTATTAACTACAGCCTAAAGGAAGATCTAACTAAAATGTCAAAAATTATTTATACAAAAACTGACGAAGCCCCAGCGCTGGCGACTCTGTCGTTCTTACCTATTGTCGAAGCATTCACAAAAACAGCAGGCGTTGAAGTTGAAACCAGCGACATCTCTGTTGCAGCGCGTATATTGGCTGAATTCCCTGAATACTTGACCGAAGAGCAACGTGTTCCTGACAACTTAGCTGAGCTAGGTCGTCTGACTCAAGACCCAAATACTAACATCATTAAACTGCCAAACATCAGTGCTTCTGTACAGCAGTTAAAAGCTGCTATCAAAGAGCTACAGAGCAAAGGCTATGCCATCCCTAACTTCCCAGAAGATCCACAAACTGACGAAGAAAAAGAGCTACGCAAGCGCTATGGCAAAAGCTTAGGCAGTTCAGTGAACCCAGTACTGCGTGAAGGTAACTCAGATCGCCGCGCTCCTAAAGCCGTCAAAAACTATGCACGCAAGCATCCACACTCTATGGGTGAGTGGAAGCAATGGTCAAGCACGCACGTATCACACATGCATGGCGGCGACTTCTACGATGGCGAGCAATCTATGACATTAGATAAAGCTCGTACAGTACGTATGGAGTTGTTACTTGATGACGGTACTCAAAAAGTATTAAAGCCTAAAATTGCTTTGCTTGATAAAGAAGTCATCGACCTGATGGTCATGAGCAAAAAAGCACTATTAGAGTTTTATGAGCGTGAAATGGAAGATTGCCGCGAAGCTGGTATCTTATTCTCACTACACGTAAAAGCGACTATGATGAAGGTGTCGCATCCTATTGTCTTTGGTCATGCGGTTAGAATCTACTACAAAGAAGCTTTCGAGAAACATGGTGCATTCTTTGATGAGCTAGGTATCAACGTCAACAACGGTATGGCAGATCTATACGACAAGATCTCAACGCTACCAGCTTCAAAGCGTGAAGAGATTGAGCGTGATTTACATGCGTGTCAAGAGCATCGCCCACGTCTGGCAATGGTTGACTCTTCAAAAGGTATCACCAACTTCCATTCACCAAGTGATGTAATCGTTGATGCTTCTATGCCAGCGATGATTCGTAATGGCGGTAAAATGTGGGGTGCTGATGGCAAAATGTATGACTGTAAAGCCGTCATGCCAGAGTCTACCTTTGCGCGTATTTACCAAGAAATGATCAACTTCTGCAAATGGCATGGTAACTTTGATCCAAAAACAATGGGCACCGTTCCTAACGTTGGCCTAATGGCTCAAAAAGCTGAAGAATATGGCTCGCACGACAAGACTTTTGAGTCTAGCGATGCTGGTATTGCACGTATCGTCGATATTGATACTGATGAAGTATTACTCGAAAAACGTGTTGAGAAAGGTGATATCTGGCGCATGTGTCAGGTCAAAGATGAGCCTATCCAAGACTGGGTTGGTCTGGCTGTGCGTCGTGCACGCGAGTCTAACACACCTGTTATCTTCTGGTTAGACCCGTACCGTCCACATGAAAACGAGCTAATCAAAAAAGTTAGAACGTATCTAAAAGATCATGATACCACTGGCTTACATATCGAGATTATGTCTCAGGTTCGTGCGATGCGTTATACCCTAGAGCGTGTTGCTCGTGGTCTAGATACTATCTCTGCGACCGGTAACATCCTACGCGATTACCTAACTGACTTGTTCCCTATCCTAGAGCTAGGTACCAGTGCTAAGATGCTATCAGTTGTACCATTAATGAAAGGCGGCGGTTTGTTTGAAACTGGCGCTGGTGGCTCTGCACCGAAGCACGTTGAGCAGCTGACAGAAGAAAACCATCTACGTTGGGATTCACTTGGTGAGTTCTTGGCATTGACGGTATCTTTGGAGCATCTAGCAAACAACGATAACAATGCTAAAGCTCAAATCTTGGCAGACACGCTAGATACAGCAACAGAAAAACTGCTACTAAACGACAAGTCACCATCACGCAAAACTGGCGAGTTGGACAACCGTGGTAGCCACTTCTATCTAGCGATGTACTGGGCAGAAGAGCTTGCAGCGCAAGATAAAGATAGCGAGCTAAAGGCGCAATTTACACCATTCGCGCAAAAGCTAAAAGAGAACGAAGAAGCCATCGTTAAAGAACTTAACCAAGCTCAAGGCAAGCCAGTAGATATCAAAGGCTACTACTATGCTGATGAAGAATTGGCTAAGAAAGCAATGCGTCCAAGCGCTTTGTTTAATGAGACATTGGCATCGCTATAATTTTAAGCGATTGCTCTTAAACCATTAAACCTAATCGCCTTTGGTTTTTATACCCAGAAGTGATTAAGCGGGTTTAAGTCTTAGTACAAAACACCTCAACCGTTTTCGAACGTTGAGGTGTTTTTTTGTGTTTTCTAAAAGTTTTATAAAGAGTGAAATAAAAAAAGCCACCTATATAATCAGGCGGCTTTTGATACATAGTAATAAAATAGAATGCTGAGAGCTTAAGTAGTCTTATGCTTCCATATGCTTAATAATCGCCTTACCAAACTCCGAAGTACTCAATAAGGTAGCATCTGGCATCAGACGCTCAAAATCATACGTGACTGTTTTATTGGCAATCGCCCCTTGGATACCACTGATGACAAGATCAGCTGCTTCCGTCCAGCCCATATCACGAAGCATCATCTCAGCAGACAATATCAATGAGCCTGGATTTACTTTATTCTGACCAGCGTACTTGGGTGCAGTACCATGCGTCGCTTCATAAACAGCGATCGCGCCGCCTTTGTTTGCACCAGGCGCGATACCAATACCGCCTACTTCAGCGGCCAATGCATCAGAGATATAGTCACCGTTCAGATTAAGCGTTGCTACTACAGAATAGTCTGCAGGACGCATCAAAATCTGCTGCAAAAACGCATCAGCGATGACGTCTTTAATAATAATATCGTTACCCGTTTTTGGATTTTTCATAGTCATCCATGGACCGCCATCTAATGGTTCTGCACCAAAACGCTCTGCCGCTAGCTCATAACCCCAATCCTTAAATGCGCCTTCAGTAAACTTCATGATATTGCCTTTGTGCACTAGGGTCACATTTGGCAGATCATTATCAATGGCATGCTGAATCGCTTTACGTACTAAGCGCTGAGAGCCTTCTTTTGAGACAGGCTTGATACCGATGCCACAGTCTTCAGGGAAGCGAATACTGGTCACACCCATCTCATCTCTTAAGAAATTGATAACTTTTTTGGCATCATCGCTGCCCGCTTTCCACTCGATACCCGTGTAGATGTCTTCTGTGTTTTCACGGAAGATAACCATATTGGTCAGCTCTGGATGCTGTACTGGACTTGGCACGCCCTCAAACCAGCGTACGGGGCGTTGACAGACATACAAGTCAAGGTTTTGGCGTACTGCGACGTTTAACGAGCTAAAGCCACCACCCACTGGTGTGGTCAATGGACCCTTGATACTAATGACGTAGTCTTTTAGAATCTCTAGCGTCTCGCTTGGCAAATAGTCGCCGTCATATACTTTCGCTGCTTTTTCACCAAGATAAGTTTCCATCCAAATGATAGACTTCTTGCCGTGATACGCTTTATCAACCGCAGCATTGACTACTTTTATCATGACAGGCGTGATATCTACACCGATTCCATCACCTTCTACAAACGGAATAATCGGATGGTTGGGAACATTTAATGTTAGATCTGCGTTTACGGTCACTTTTTCGCCGTCTCTTGGCACGATAACCTTATCATATGACATAGATGATACTCCTTGGTTGTATGTTGGACGTCGCAAGCGAACTAGACACTTTGTTATGCTAACCGTTTTATTATAGTTTTAACGCTCTGAGCGCTTATCGGTTAAGCAAAGCTTTGATGAGTACGCCACTTGCGGCATTGATTTGAACAATATGAAAGATAGCTTTAAGCTAAAAAAATTAAAATAGAGACCCAAACAATGATTGCCGCTTGCAGATAGTAGATAGTAGATTTTTCTATATCAGAAATATAAATACCACTATTAGAATACGGATTTAGGATAACAGCAAATTTATACAAGCGCTGTCCTACTTTTGTAGCAGGTCATGTAGCATACAGCACATTAAATATATCGCCTTTAGTCTTGTCGCTTAATACTAGCTCTACATCACAAAACATACGCTACAATGATTCATTGTCCATCAAAAAATAGGAAACACCATTTTATGTCTACGTCTAGTCTCATTCTATTCAACAAGCCTTACGGCGTGCAAAGTCAGTTTAGAGATGACAGTAACAACGACCACACCACCCTATCGCAATACTTTACCGATAAGGCCTTGCGAGTTGCTGGTAGGCTAGATGCCACTTCAGAGGGCTTGCTGATTTTGACCGATGATGGTCGAGTTAATAAAGCAATTACTCATCCGCCAAAAGCCAATGCAGGGCGCAAACAAGGTAAAACTTATTTAGTACAAGTAGAAGGAACGCCTACTGCTGAGCAACTCAACAAGCTCAAACGTGGCGTGGTTTTAAAAGATGGTAAAACGCTACCTGCTGAGGTCAAACACGTCAGTGAAGATGAGCTACCGATGGTACTCTGGCAACGTAGTCCACCAATACGTGAGCGTAAAAGCGTACCGGACTCATGGCTAATGCTGACAATATATGAAGGTAAAAACCGCCAAGTCAGACGTATGACAGCGCACGTCGGTCTGCCTTGTCTGCGTTTAATACGTTGGTCAGTGGCAGGATTTGAGCTAGGTGATTTAGCTGTTGGGGAGTTTGTACGCGTTCATCTAACTAGCGAACACTGTCGTCAGCTAGGCATTTCTAGTTAGTTTAGATAGTTTTAAGCTTAGATACTGTTGATTAATTCACACTGTTTGGCTATTTAGCCACGAATATAAAGCTCTGACACTAATATATTACGACCTGTTAAACATAGTGTCTCGAATGGGTAAGGTTTATCTGCTAACATTCAGCACGTAATTGATTATGTATAATAAGTATTATCCATTTATCGTTTGGTTTTTTCACAATAGGGATATGTCATGATTGCTTCTCGTCGTTTTCTTTCGTTGGTCACTAGCATTTCTGCAGCGCTTGTATTGAGTGCCTGTCAGCCAACGACAGAGGACAACCAATCAAATCCTGCAGAAGAAACCTCACCACCAGTAACTGATATACCACATGCTGAGCATGACGATATGGCAGACGATACTCTAACAAATGACAGCGATAACAGTGTCAGCGATGAGTCTCAAATGAGCGATATGCTCAGAGACTATACGAGATCGATGACTAGAATGCATGACGAGATGATGATTGGTATGGGGTATAACGATCCTGATACCGCTTTCGCTAAAGGTATGTTGGGACATCATCGCGGCGCGGTAGATATGGCAAAAATAGAGCTCAAGTATGGCACTGATGAAGCGATGCGCCAACTTGCTCAAGACGTCATCACGGCACAGCAAGCTGAAATCGATGTCTTAAACAAGTGGTTGGCTAGCCATCCTGATGCTGCCAAACCTAAGCCAAATACTGTGGCGATGCAGCAAGCATATGCTAAAAGCATGGAAAATATGCATGGCGAAATGACTTTGGGTGTGGCTGATCCCGTGCCTGATATGGCATTTGCACGCGGTATGCTACCGCATCATATTGCCGCTGTTGATATGGCAAAAGTTCAGCTCGAATATGGGACAGATGAAGAGATGCGTCTGTTGGCGCAAGACGTCATTGATAACCAGCAAACTGAAATTGATGTGATGAAAAACTGGATTGCTGCGCTTGAGGCTGCAAGTAGCAACGAAGACGATAGTTCTGTAGATGAAAGTATTGAGCCTGAAACTACCGATAATAAGAATCCAGATAACTCAGATAATCTAGATAACAGAGCTAAAGAGCAGTAAACGTATATCTTCTCGCCAACCTCTGACCTATCGAGCATTTAAGTTGCTTGGACATATCTACGATATTAAAAGTTATTAAAAAACCCTCTTCTAAGCAGTATTGCTCGGAAGAGGGTTTTTTATATGGAAGGGTTTTTTATATGGAAGGGTTTTTCGTATGGAAAGGTATTTGATATAGCATCAAAGCTACCGCTTCATAACATTAAGCCATGTCTCCCAACCTGCCTCACTTTTTAATTGCTCATTATCATTCTCTAGAGTCTTATCTTCTTTTGCTAAGCGTAGGCTTACTTTATGAGGAGGTACTGCTCCAGTCATGCCAGTTGTCTCATCTCGCGGCTTCACTTTAGTTGTCGTTTCGGGTTGAACCTGAACACACATCAGCTCATCGCGACGGAATAAATAACATTCAACAGGGTGCGCTATATTAACCAAGGCGGTAAGTTGTTTCGTATCTGCTTTGATGCCGTCAATCGCGATAATAACGTCATGCGCTGAAATACCAGCTCTAGCCGCCAGACTATCTCGCATCACACGATTGACCTTGAGCCCAGCTGGCGTTTCGTTACATCGCATACCCCAAGGCACATGCTTGTCAGCCGTTTCTTTAGTATTCGCCTGTATTTTGACGCCGTTTGCCACTAGCAACGCTTCAATGGGCAGCTCTTCTACCCCATTGACATAACGGCGTTCAAAATCTTCCCATTCTGCTAGCGGCATAAACTGCTCAATGACTGAGCCCATGTCAGCACTACTGATACCAATTCGCTTACTGTCGTTCTGCTTAGCTTGAGTATAAAAAGCTTTGACCACATCAAACAAACGATAACGACCATCACTATTTTTGAGTAAGATTAGATCCAGACATAGAGCTACCAACGCGCCTTTATTATAGTAGCTGATACCTGCGTTGCCTGTATTTTCATCGGTACGATACAGCTTAATCCAAGCATCAAAACTTGATTCTGCTACACTTTGATTACCACGCCCTGGGGTCTGATAATAGCGATTGATTTGCTCGGCTAGCAGACGCAGATAATTGGCTTTATCAATCACACCTGACGCTTGCAACATAAAGTCATCGATATAAGACGTAAACCCTTCGAACACCCAAAGTAATGGCGTAAATGCTTCACGACGCAAATCGACATCGATCATGACATCAGGACGTACCGTCTTCACCCACCATGAATGAAAATACTCGTGACTGCACAAGCCTAAAAACCGCTGATAATCTGTACTTGGTAACTTTGGCTCATTAGTGCTGGGTAAGTCATTGCGCGGGGTGATAAGGCTAGTAGAGTTGATATGCTCAAGCCCACCATAGTCTTGACCGCTGGCAAAGGTCATAAAGGTATAATCGTTAAATGGCGCATCGCCTAACCAATCTACGTAGGTCTGACAAATCTGAGTAATATCCTGCTGCAAGCGACCTAGATTGGCATTCTGCTTACCCGACAGATAAAAACTATGATGTAGCGTCTGATGCTCATTATCATGAATGATAAAATCAAACTTTTCTTGTTCCGCGATTTCGAATGGATAATCAATCAGCTCGTGATAATTGGCTGCCTGTAACTTATAAAGGTGCTGACTGTTCGATGGCTGACTGTCTTTTTGCTGCTGATCAATCTGCAGGTGCGTAGCGTCCAACCCACAGGCCAACAGTACTTTGCTACTTTCTTTGTCTGCAAAAAATGTCTCGGGCACAATCAAGCTAACGTGGACAGGCGCTTGCTCTTGCCCTTCGACGGCGAGCGCAAGTGAGGTGAAATTACCGTAAAGTCGTTGCTGATCGACGTAGGCCGTACGCACAGACAAGTCATAGCAATAGACTTCGTACTCGACGATGACCCTCTGCCCTGCTTGCGCCGCTGGCAGCTGCCATGTATTTTTGTCGATTTTCTGCGCGCGATAAGTCTCTGGCTGCTCGTCACTATCCGCTGTTTGAGCCTCTACTATTTGATAATGTACCGCAGTGATGTTTCGAGCAAACTCGCGCATCAGATAACTGCCTGGTATCCACGCTGGTAACCAAAGCTGCGGCGCATCGATTACTGCTGTAAAGCTTAGTGATACATCGACCAGATGTTCAAAGAAACGGGCAAAATCAAATTGATAGCTTATATCAGCTATCGTTTTAGCCTTAGTAGCATTATGATTGGTTGAAACATTGCTCGCTAGTTGTTTAGTAGTGGTATTGGCAAATGCAGTCATCGTGTCTCTCATCCTTATTTTATAATTATGCTAGAAGTCCTGCTCTAAAAAAGCAACTCCTAAACCATGAATAGCCAATAGCTATGCATTAACTATAGAAAATAGCAGTTATTATTGTAAATTGTGGCATTAATTGGCATTTTTTATGTTTTTTGCCTTGAAAGTTATGTGGGCCATCTCAATTAAAGATGCTAACTGCTAAAGTTACTTTAATAAACTGATGATAATTGACTAATGACGTGGCCTTTTGGCTTGCAGATTGGCTTTTTTAGGTTTATTGCAACCGTATTTAATTTTTTACATAGATATATTTAGGATATTTTATGACTACTATCGCAAAAGACACTGCCGTCAAATTCAATTACACACTAAAAGACGACGAAGGCAATATCCTTGACCAGTCACCAGAAGGTCAGCCACTTGCTTATCTACATGGTCACAGCAACATTATCCCAGGCCTAGAAGCACAATTAGAAGGTAAGTCTGCTGGCGAAAAAGTTAATGCAGTCGTTGAACCTGCTGATGGCTATGGCGAATACCAAGAGCAAGCAGTACAGCACGTACCACGTGACAACTTCCAAGGCGTTGATGACATTCAGCCTGGTATGCAGTTCCAGTCAGAAGCTGGTGGCCAAGTAATGTTGGTTACTGTGACTGCTGTAAACGATCAAGAAGTGACTGTTGATGCAAACCATCCATTGGCTGGCAAGCGTTTGACATTCGATGTTGAAATCCAAGAAGTACGTGCAGCAACTGAAGACGAACTAAACCATGGCCATGTACATGGTGCAGGTGGCGTTGAGCACTAATCTCTTCTAGAGTGTAGTGAAAATAGTTAGATAATAAGTTATTAAATTTATCATCTAATCTAAAAGGCCAGTAGCCGATAAGGTTACTGGCCTTTTTTTATGCTTATCTCATGGTAAGTTTTGAATTAATATAAATATGCTCAACTTTAATACTATCTATTCAAAGAATCCGCTATAAACATTATTAATATCCAGACGTAACAAAGCCGCATAACGACAAGCGTCATGCGGCTTTTATTACCAACCATCCATGTTAGCGTTACGTGATACCTAATCCCGGGGTATCTCATAACTGACAGGCATCCAGCCTTATCATCCTTAATCAGCAAACTACTTATCCCTAGTGCGATCTTTAAGATACCAATCCCTAGTATCAATGAACCGTTTCGTTCAATCGTGCCGTACAGTTATAGTCGCAGATTGACCCTTCGTTGGTAAGAGGTCTAAACGTCAATCTATGTAAGCATATGCTTACATAGATTACGTAACGCTATAATAACTTCACATTATAGCTTCTCTTCAGGGCTAAGCATTGTCTTAGGTTCTGCACTGAGCATAAGGTAAGCTGCCTCATTGATGAACGCTTCATCCTCTGGCAATTCTGGACGCTCAGCGGCTTTCATACGGCTACGTTCTTCAAATTTTGCGTCCATCGCTGCCTGATAAGTGTTCCAGTTAGAGTACGGACGCTCACCAGTTGCGATAAGGCGCTTGTTTTCTGCTTCTAATGAGCGTTTTTCAATTAGCTGCATTTTAGCTCGGCGGCTATTGATATCTAAACGAACAGGTTTCTTTTCATCATCCATGTTACGAATATCATTTAGTGTCGATAGATAAGTAAACTGCGGGTCTTTTTGTTGGCGAATCTTAGACTGCTGATTGAGTGTCGCCAATGTATCACTGGTAAACTTCCCTTCAGGCTTATACGGCGCCGTTCTGATAGTGTCCCAAGGCAATGCTTTTTTCTGAGCGCGCTCGCCAAAGGTCGCATCGTCATAGATATTGACTAGCTCAACATCTGGTACGACACCTTTATTTTGCGTACTACCGCCAGTGACACGATAAAATTTACGCTGAGTTAAGGTGGCAGAGCCTAAAGCTAAGCTATCGAGCTGAATTTGCGCAGAGCCTTTACCAGTTGTCGTACTACCAACCACTAATCCGCGACCATAGTCTTGAATAGCAGCGGCAAAGATTTCACTGGCTGATGCCGATGCTAAGTTGGTAATAACCGACATTTTGCCATCATACAGCTGCTCGCCGCCATCGTTGTCGCGATATACTTGAATATTGCCGCGATTATCACGAATCTGTACTAGTGGTCCACTCTTGATAAAGAAACCTAGCATCTTGGCAACTTCATCTAATGAGCCACCAGGGTTATTGCGCAAATCAACCACTAGGCCATCGATATTTTGTTTGTTCAACTCTTTTAGCGCTTTTTCAGTATCGATACTGACGCTACGATAGTCTTCACCATTGCGACGCGCACGATAGTTTAAGTAAAAGCTTGGTATCTCAAGTACGCCAATACGCTTTGGTGTCTTATCAATATTAGGACGCTGCACTTCTACTACTCGCTGAGTGACGCCTGACTCTTCTTGCTGGATGATATCACGTACTACCGTGACTGTACGGGCGCTAGCATCCGGCGTGTTAGGTTGACGTAATTTCAGTGTGACCGATGTACCGCGTTTACCACGAATCAAGCTGACAATTTCACGCGTTGACCAACCAACCACGTCCGTCATGGTTTCGCCATCTTTTGCGATACCAACGATTAAATCATTGGGCTTAATCTGACCCGACTTAGCGGCTGGACCACCATCGACCAAAGTCACAATACGAGTATAGTCCGGATTTTTGCGATCTGGACGAATAGAGACACCTATGCCTTCTAACTGAAGGCTAGACTGGATTTGGAGTTCGGTCGCTTGAATCGGTGCATAATAATTACTGTGTGGATCATAAGTGAGCATCGCCGTATTTAAGATGGTTTCCATGATTTCATCATCTTTAAGACGCTTAAACTGCTCTTGTTGACGCGACAAACGATTTTGCAAAATCTCATTTGGTGTACGCTCATCGTTACGTACCAAGTCTTGCCCACGTGTGATATCTGGATTGCTTAAAAATACTTTCTCTTTGGCTTTTTCGTCTTCTTGACCGAGGGTAATGCTCATCAACTGGAACTTTAGCTGACGTTCCCAGTAATCGCGCTGCTCTTTTTTGGTTTTAAAATGGCCGAGTTTTTCGCGATCAAGAATGATTGTGTCGTTACCTGTCAAATCAATGTCTGTTTTGAGCATCTTGGTGGCCATCGCAAAGTACTCATTTGAGCGTTTGCGGTAACGATCAAACACCTCTACCCCTGCAGATAGATCACCTTGTTTTAGGCGAGCACCAAAGTCTTCAGCATGTTTTTTCTTCAGCTCATCGACATCAGATTGCAAAAACAACGTATGGTTTGGGTCAAGGCTATCAATATACATTGATAGGATTTCGCTACCAGTCTTGCTATCTAAAGGCTGATTGAGATAATGACTGCGATCCAGCAAAGCGGCTACTTGACGGGTGGTGACCTTTTGCTCAGGGGTCTGAACGAAGCTTCCTGTATTGGTCTCGGCGACTGCAGTACCGTAGCTTTGGGTCAGGATAATACCGGCAATGCCCACTGACGCTGCACTGAGTAACCACTGTGCTGGTTGTTTTTTCATCATATGTACCTAGTTATTTGAAGTTAATAGTATTGGGTAATTCACCAGAATTAGAAATGCTCAAATCTGTTATGACCTATAAATGCTGTGTTTTTTATTCTTATACTTTATGCATCATTAAATACTGATATATAGTCAAAAATCAATCAATATTATCATGCGCATAAATACTGAACTGTCTCAAACTGTATAAGCAATCTTACACGCTACGTCTATACATACCAAACTTTCTATCACTTTTATCATACATAGCAATTGAGGGCTATCAACATCGATTTGATGACTGAATTTGATGGCTATTAGCAAATTGATTTGACCCCAATAACCTGCCACATTATGCTCAATTAATAATAACTGTCATAATAAGATAGCCATAGATAATCATTCACCCTCATAATATAACCATATATAAAATAATAAGGATCACGCGATGTACGGCGTTTTAATGATAGATATCGATAGTACCGCTTTGACCGCTGAGGATGTCAGCTTGATTAAACAAGCACAGGTCGGTGGAGTAATATTGTTTGGTCGTAACGTCACAGATGCGGCCCAAGTCAGAGCACTATGCGACGATATACGTTATCACAATCAAGACATACTTATCGGTGTGGACCAAGAAGGTGGACGAGTCGCGAGGCTACGTGAAGGCTTCACGCCCCTACCTGCTATGGGACGATTGGGTGAGCTATTCAATCAAGACCCGAGCCAAGCACTTAGCTGCGCCTACGATTGCGGTTATTTAATGGCAGCTGAAGTGCTGGCTGTAGGAATCGATTTGAGCTTTGCACCCGTACTGGATAGAGATGGTATTAGCCAAGTCATTGGTGACCGCAGCTTTCATCATGAGCCACAAGCCATCACTGCGCTTGCAACACAGTTTATGCGTGGAATGAAAGCGGCTGGTATGGCAACCACTGGTAAACACTTCCCCGGTCATGGTGCCATCGCTCCTGACTCGCACGTATCAGAAGCCATCGACACGCGTAGCTTAGATGAAATCATCAATAGCGATATGCAACCTTTTGCTCAAACGCTACATAGTCTGGACGCTCTTATGCCAGCGCATGTGATATTTTCGCAGGTAGACGACAAGCCAGCAGGATTCTCTAAAATTTGGCTACAAGATATCATTCGAGATGAGCTTAAATTTGATGGGGTATTATTCTCTGATGATTTATCGATGGCAGGTGCAAAGGCGGCTGGTGATGTCAGTGCTCGCGTAAAAGCGGCCATTGATGCCGGTTGTGATATTGCCCTCGTATGCAACGACCGTGTGGCTGCTCATGAAGCTGCTAAAGCTGCGCAAGATTTGCCTTACCCTAACCAGCAACGTATCAAAACCATGCGCGGCAATATCCCAACATGGCAAGGCGATCTTGAGTCTACCTGCCAGCAATTTGAATACTGGCAGCAAGCCAAGCAAAATGTTACTCAGACTTTTTTTGATGCCCAAGCTGATGTTCAGACTGCTAAAGAATCGACAGACCCTACGCTGTATAAATAATAGCTTGTTTAATTGTCATTGAGTAGCATGCAAAAAACCGCACCTTTATAAGATGCGGTTTTTGTCATTTAACTACTACTGCGTAGCTATAATCAAAATAAGAACAAATAGATTAATTGGTTGGGTCTACCGCAGTACCTTGGGTAGCATCATCGCCATCTGGTAACAAATCATCGTTGTTACTATCTAATGGGTTCATATCTGGATCTAGCGAATCACTGTTTATCATCATGCCATCATTGGCGCTGACCACTTCGTCATTGACCATAAACTCAATACGGCGATTGCGGAAGCGACCTTGTTCGGTTGAATTATCCGCGATTGGTTCTGATTCGCCCATGCCTTTGGTCGTTAATTTACTGGCATCAACCCCTTTAGACACTAGGTACGCTTTCACTGACTCAGCACGCTCCTGAGACAGCTCCATATTATAGGTATCAGAGGCTTGACTGTCTGTATGACCGACAATCATCAGCTTCATATCAGGTACTTTGTTGATGATTTCTGCAGCACGGTCTAACAGCGCTTTATTGACTTCAGGTATAACCGCTTCATCTACTTGAAAGTTAATCACCTGAATACTCAAAGCGCGAGCAACGTCACGTGGATCTGGGTTATCACCCAGATTGGTCATCGCCACATCTGCAGCAGCCAGACTGTCATCAATCTCGCCTTGTAGGTCTAATGGACCTTCAGCTTGCACGGTCATGGCAGGAGCAGCTGCTTGTAGGTCAGCAACCAACTTGTCCAATGCGGCTTTATCAGGAGCATTGACAGTGATGTTATCGCCTTTGATAATCATACTCGCGTTCGGTACATTTTTGATAATTGGTAATATCGTAGCCAATTGAGCGGATGCTGGCATATCTACTGCAAAGTTATCATCAACGTCAGCACGGCATTTATTGGCTTCGTCACCAAATGCACCAGTCAAAGCATTCATGACATTGGTTTGTAATGTCTCATCACCTACGCTCATACGACAAGCATACAGCTCGCTATTTTCACCAGTTGCGATACTCAGTGATGCAGGCTCAATCGCGCCTGCAACCGCTAATGCCTCATTACTTTGCACCCCTTGCTGCACTGTGGCTGCTGGCGTTGCTACAGGTTCAGGGTTTTCTTGACAGCCTCTGAGTAGTGCCCAAGCCAATGCACCCAAGATAATCAAACCAATAATAGGTAGCAGCGCTTTCATAAAGCTCTCTTTTGGCTCTTCTTCTTTTTGTAGTGGCGCTGTACTGGTCGTATCAGAAATCGGTGTGCCAGCCGTAGTAGAAGTGGCAGCGACTGCACTAGCAGGCAAAACAGTACCCGCCCATGCAGGGATATGGTGTTGGTAGCTGTTCAGGTTGTCATTCAAAAATTGTGGAACGGGCGTGGTACCAGCTAAGCTTTTGATCTCATGAAAAGCCAGTGGCGCTGCCATCGCAATCAAACCACGCGAGGCAGTTGCATCGACATTGTGCTTGCCTGCCAGTTCACGAGAAATTTGGTCGCGGTGTGCCCCTTCTGTCCATACACGGTCATAAAAAGCATTGTCATCACGGGCAATGTTTTCATTGGCAAATCGGCTAAAAGTATCATTGTCTGCAAGACGAGCAGCAAAAATAGCATAAAACTGTTCTAGTAGATTTTTCTTAGCTGGGCTACGGTCATCTTCTAATACGGCTGGGCTGACGGTGCGTGTCAAATGGCTAATAATATCCATAATATGGCTCTCCCCTTAATTTTTATTTATATCATTCGTTTGCTCAAAAAGCAGCTGTATCATTCTTTTGTATTCAATCGTTATAGTATTAGGTAATCATGATGCCGATAAATTCATCAAACTACTTTATTTGGTTTTGATTATTATAAAATTCTTAAGCTGCTATTCACAGTCTGTACGTTGTTGTGCAAATGATACAGTAAGTAATGTTTCGGTTGGCACACGTAACTGTAGCTAAATTACATGAAAAGATAGGCCATATAAAAAGACACGCCATATGACACAGCGTGCCTTATAAAAAACTACCTAACTTGAGCTGGTTCAGCAACGATAACCGTGTTTGCCATCTCATCCACTTCTGAAGGTGAAAAAGGGCCTGGCGGTCTGGTCGTTTGATTATTCGAAGGAAAGTTGTTGGGAATATTACTCGCGCCATTGGTAGGCAGATTGTTGGGCGCGTTATTAAAGCTATTATTGTTAGGCAAAGGAGTTGGTATCACACGATCTCCATTATCATCATCTGATGCTTGGTAATCGCCAGAGTTACTATTTACCCCATTATTGTTGAATTGATCATTAATCCCCGCCCCATCATCTATAAACTGGTTATTTGCATTTGCCATATTGTTCGTAGCATCACCAATATTACTATTATTAGGTAACGGTAATGGTGCTGTACTCTCGACTACCATCGCTGGTACTAAACTTCGTATTTCTGTGACCAGTTTTTGCAGCAGCATATTGTCTGGCGCCTCCAGTGTGAGACGGTCATTTTGCACATGTAAACGCGCAAATGGTGTTGATCGTAGCATCGTCAAGACATTGGGCAGTGTCTCCGCAGGCATATTAGCGATTGTGGTTGTTACCCCGTCCTGTATGTTCAATTCACAAATACTTGCCTGCTCACCAAAGCTTGTATTAAGCGCCTGTTGCAACGTGCTTTGTAGCGCAGCATCGCCAACGGTCGCACTACAAGTGTACAAGTTACCGCCGTTGTCTACACCGACAATAAGCTCAACAGGAGTCGTTGTTGGTACAGGAGTCACGTGTGCTGGCGGTGGTTCAACAGGTACCGTGGCCACAGGTTCTACTGGTATTTCATTATTGGGTTTCACTAATAATGCCCATGCTGCTAGTGCAAGCGCAGCTAGGGCTACTATTAATAGAAACACACGTATTAGCAGATCGTTTCGTTGATTACGAGTACGCACCTGCGCACGCTTTAAGTTACTGTTTTCTGCCAGATGATAGGCTGCTGGATTGGCATGAATAGCATCACTATTGGCAATCGTATTGTCATCTAACGCTTCAGTGTTTGCGCGCTCAGCAGTTGATATTTGCTCTATACTTTCTGCATCAGTGTTCGTTATTGGTGTGTCTATGCCAGCTATGCCAGTATCTAAAGTAGCGTCATCAAGTCTATTCGATATGTCGTCACTTACTGGCACATGTACTGGTACATAGTCATCATCTGAACCAAAGCTTGTTTGTATTTGCTGACCAACGCCTTGAGTAGCAGTAATCACAGTGGCTGCCCAGATAGGCAAACATGGTCGTAAAGCAGCCTGTTTGTCTTGTAGAAATGCTGGCAAAAACTGTCCATTGGCCAATACTTTTAGCTCACGATATGCCAACGGGGTAGCACTAATCAGTAGTTGCTCAGTTGTCTGCTCATCAATGTGATGGGTGGCTGACAACTCTTGGATGATCGTCTCTTGTAGGATTTTATCTTGCCATATTTGTTCAAATAGAGGGCTTTCATTGTTGCTGCTAGTCATTACTTGATCAGTACGCAGCAGCTGTGAGTAAATTTGTGGCACAGCTAGGCGCGCGGCCAAAATAGCATAAAATTGCTCAAGTAGATTGACATAGGCGACATTATTGCTGTCATCATTACCCATTACAGCTGGGGTTACCGTTTGTTCTAGCTGGTCAATAATGTTCATAATCCACTGCCTCTATCAGCCTTATTTGAATGTGCAAAATCAAGCACTTATTTTATTTTAGTCCATGTCACTTGTGTATTTTGCTTCTTTGTCTAAAAGATTAATCTCAGCGCGGATGAATGAACACTACTCTCGTCTTTAACCTTGCTTTAAAAGTTTCACTTATGTTGCATGGTACACTGCTACATTATTCACTATAACCGCATAAAAAAGCATCGTTTTGTCACACAATAGGTATTCGCGTTATCGCAACTACTGTTAGTATTGTTTTATTACTCTATGAATAGCTTAGATTTATTATTAGTACGTTAATTATCGGTCATATTTAGTTTTCATTCAGCCTTAGCGCTTAGGTTTTGAACACTGTCATTTATCGCATTGTCACACATCAGGCGCGGCCTAAGGATTATCCTTTGTTAAACCATACGACGCTTATTATCATTATTACCGTTATTGTCAGCTTATTGGCTTGGCAAAACAAGACGCTATTTAATCGATTGATTTTTTATCCGCCAGCAGTCAACAATGGGCAATGGGATCGCTTTGTGACCCACGGCTTTATCCATGCTGATAGTATGCATTTGCTCTTCAACATGTTTACTTTGTATTTCTTTGGGCGTGCTATTGAAGGACTATATCAGCCGTTTTTATTCGGCTACGGTTTTGTGGTCTTTTATGTGTTGGCAATTATCGTTGCCATGATTCCAAGTTACGTGAAAAATAAGAACAACGCCAGTTATTTGAGTTTAGGCGCATCAGGCGGTGTATCGGCTGTGCTATTTGCTTTTATTCTGTTAGCACCATGGGAGAGAATTTACCTCTTTGCCGTAATTCCTATTCCTGCGATACTATTTGCCGTGGCTTATACATTTTATAGTATCTATGCTGATCGACGCGGCGGCTCAAATATCAATCACATGGCTCATATGTGGGGCGGCGCATTTGGCGTTATCGCTACGATTGTTTTGGAACCAAAAGTACTACCGCACTTTATCAATGCGTTGCTATCACCAGGATTTTAGACATTTCTACGTATAGTAAAGCTATCACTTTAAAGACGGTTATACTCTATAAATACTATTTTGCGCAGGGTACACTTCTACATTTGAGATTTAGTAATACATTATGATTATAGATATTATCGGTGATATACATGGTTATGCAGACAAACTGATCGGTCTGCTGCATCAGTTGGGCTATGAGCATAACGGTCAGCATTTCGTGCCACCAACAGGTCATAAGGCTTTGTTCATTGGTGATTTGATCGATCGTGGTTCGCAGCAATTAGCCACGTTAGAGATTGTCTTTGCAATGCTAGATGCCGATGTAGCCGATGCAGTGATGGGCAACCATGAATATAATGCATTGGCATATGCCACGCGCGATCCCGATAATACTAGCCAGTATTTACGCTCGCACAACGACATCCACAGACGCCAACACGAGGCGTTTTTAGCAGAGATACCATTTGGCTCAGAGCAACATGAGTACTGGTTGCAGCGTTTATACGAAATTCCATTATGGATTGAGACCGACTACGCCTGTTTTGTACATGCTTGCTGGGATACAGATAGCATGGCAATACTAAAACCCCTTCTGACTGACGATAACTGTCTGACTCCAGCAGGTTTAATCGCGACGGCTAAAGAAGATACCATCGCCTTTGACGCTTTAGAGCGAGTACTAAAAGGGGTTGAAACAAGCTTACCTGATGGCATTGTGATGGTAGATAAAGAAGGTACTGAGCGTACACGAGTACGAGTACGCTGGTGGCTAGATGAGTTAAATACACGCACACTTCGTGAAGTGTCTCGTGCTCCATCGTCCGCATTGGCACAGATACCGCCTGATGCGTTGGCTGAAAATATTGAATTTGCGCTAAAAACTCATAAACCTATATTTGTCGGGCACTATTGGCTCACTGGCACCCCTGAGCCACTCAGTCCACAAGTTGCCTGTACCGACTACTCTGCAGCAGTAGACAGTGGTTATCTAACATGCTATCAACTGGATACCGAAAAACCATTACCATTGACGGTCAATCACTTTGTTCAGCATTATCACGATGAAAAACATATATAAAATCGTGATATCACTGCAATTAGCGCCATACCAGTATTAAAAGTCAAACTTGGCTTTACGAGTGTAGCAAAATTTTTGTATGATGGTCTTTTTGAGGATATCCAATCATGAGCACCACGAATACTGCTGCTAACCAGAACGGTCCAATCACCTCCCCTGCTGGTCAGCCAAAAGTCGGCATTATCATGGGTTCGCAGTCTGACTGGGCAACTATGAGTGCTGCTGCGCAATTGCTTGCAGACTTTGACATTGCTTTTGATTGTGAAGTTGTCTCTGCACACCGTACGCCTGATAGATTATTTGATTATGCCAAAAGCGCAAAAGACAATGGTCTACAAGTGATCATTGCTGGTGCAGGCGGTGCCGCTCATCTGCCGGGTATGTGTGCCAGTCAAACACCGCTACCTGTCTTTGGTGTCCCCGTAAAATCATCTATGCTGAGCGGTTGGGATAGCCTACTGTCTATCGTACAAATGCCAAAAGGCGTCGCTGTTGGTACTTTGGCGATTGGTGCTGCTGGTGCTTATAACGCCGCCCTACTTGCAATTCAAGTACTGGCATTGCATGATGATACGATTGCTACTAAGCTCGATCAGATGCGCCAGTCTCAGACTGAGACCATTCTCGCCAGCCCAACACCAGGTATTATCAATCCTTAGGTAGATATAAGTCGATCGGCTTTTATAGCAGCGTCTTTTATATTGATAGCCTAACGATTAAAGTTATCAATATATATTTTTAAGCAATTCCGAGTAGAGATAAGGTGCATACAGTGCACCTTTTCCTATTTTCACCCATTGAGTTTTAGATTTTAATAGACCAAACATCTTATTCACCTTTATTCAAAGAGCCTGCCATGACTACAGCAAACGCTTATCCTGTTACCCAAACCATTCGTACCATCGGTATTTTAGGCGGTGGTCAGCTTGGTATGATGCTTGCCGAAGCCGCCATGCCACTGGGTTACCAATGCGTATTCTTAGAAGACAATCCAGAATGCCCTGCCAGCTTATACGGTCGTGTCTTTCATAGCGATCAATTAGAAGACTTTATCGCAGCAGCGGACGTCTTTACGTTAGAGTTTGAAAACACGCCAACGTCTACTGTTGAGCAACTGGTTAGCTTGTCAAAATCTGGTAGCAAGCAAGGCATGTTCCCACCGCTGATTGCGCTTGATATCGCCCAAGATCGTCTAAAAGAAAAGCAGATGTTCAACACGCTTGATATTGCAACCGTGCCATTTATGGAAGTCAATTCTGAAGCTGAGCTCAAGCACGCTTGTAAAGAATTAGGACTGCCTATCGTTCTAAAAACCAGCCGAGGTGGTTACGATGGCAAAGGACAGTTCGTTATCAAGCAAGACAGTGATATTAAAACTGCTTGGCTAGATTTAAAAGACGCAGTCAGCGGTAAAGGCTCACTTACGCCAACACCTGCGCCGTTAATTGCTGAAGGTTTTATTAACTTTAGCCGTGAAGTGTCTATCATTGCAGCAAGAGCGCAAAATGGTCAGGTACGCTGTTACGATTTGGTCGAAAACCATCATCACAACGGTATATTAGCCAAAACTCAAGCACCTGCTGTTGGTACGAGTCACCTGTTCCAGCAAGCAACAGATGCTATCACTAAAGTCATGAACCATTTGGATTATGTCGGTGTTATGGCGCTTGAATTATTCGTCACCAAAGATGCTCGCGGTCATAATGCGATATTGGCGAATGAGATCGCACCACGGGTACACAACTCTGGACACTGGAGTATCGAAGGCGCTATTACCAGTCAGTTTGAGAATCATATCCGTGCCGTGGTTAATTTACCATTAGGCGATACAGATAACGTGCATCCTGCGATTATGGTAAATGTGCTGGGTCAATATCCTGATATCAGTGCAGTGCTAAATATCGATGGCGCTCATTATCATAGCTATCATAAGGCTGAGCGTGACGATCGTAAGATTGCTCATATCACCTTGATGCCTAATGACGTGACTGATTTAGAGCCTGCTATGGCAAAATTGGTTGCTATCTTGCCAAACAAGGTTGGTCTAGATAAAGAGTATACAAGCTTGGATACTCAGCCTAGTAAAGCAGACGTCGATACTAAGAGTAATGCTAAAAACAGTGTTCAGAACAGTATTCAAAATGATGCCACAGCTGATGAACTAGACAATAAAGACAGCCAAGCAGGCAGCCTGACTGCTACTCCTTCAGCAAAAACTGAGAAGGCCAAAAAATAATGCAGATATGGGTGGATGCAGATTCGGTACCATTGATTGCCAAAGACTTGATTATTAAAACGGCTGAACGTACCAAGACCATGGCTATATTTGTGGCCAATCAGCCGATCAAGCTACGCAAGTCGCCCTTACTTGTTATGACTGTCGTGCCCTCAGGGTTCGACAAAGCGGATGATTATATCGTCGAGCAGATACAAGCTGGTGACTTGGCTATCACTAGCGATATCCCATTGGCCAATGATATTTTGGATAAAGGTGGTATGGTATTGACGACGCGCGGCGTAGTCTACGATAAGAACAACATCAAGCAAAAGCTCAATATGCGCGACTTTATGGATACTATGCGCGGTACTGGCGTCCTAGAGTTACAGGAGATGAGCGGTCAGAAACCCTACGGCGATCGAGATAAAAAAGCCTTCGCCGACGGGCTTAATCGCTTGGTTCGTTAGTGCTTTTTATCGTTTTATCTGACGCCTACCCATCCTGTCTTCTATTAAATAACATTATCTAGCCAACGTTTGCTTCCTTGCAAACTGTATACACTCTATAACCAAACACTATTCAATCAGCACGCTTTATAACGAAGCATGCTACCTATCTTTGTTACTCTATATTCGGTTTTTAAGATAAACAAACTTACTGAATAATTCAAACAATAGCATTTAAATAAGAATAGGAATGATTATGAAAATTTTAGTCGTTGGTGCAAGTGGTCGAGTGGGCGGAGATTTGGTTAAGCAATTATTGGCTGATGACCATCAAGTTATTGGCACGACTCGTCAGAAAGAAAAACTATTTGATAATGACAATTATACCCAGCTAGATTTAGACATTACAGCCAGTAAAGAGTCTATTGAAAAACAACTGGATCAGGACATTGAGGCTGTTTACTTTGTTGCAGGGTCTGGTGGTAAAAACGTCTTAGAAGTTGATTTGCATGGTGCTGTAAAAACGATGCAAGCGGCACAAGATAAAGGCATTAAACGTTATATTATGCTGAGCTCAGTCTTCTCATTAGAAACTGATAAATGGGATGAAAACCCAGGTATTGCGGACCTAAAAGAATACTACATCTCTAAACACTACGCCGATCACTGGTTAGTGAATAACAGCTCGCTTGATTACACTATCGTACAGCCAGGCGCACTAAAAGAACGTGCTGGTACAGGCAAAATCACTATTAATGATACAAGTTCTGGTGAGAATGCCATCGAAGATGTAGCGACAACGCTAGCCGCGGTGCTAACCGCAGATAACACGATAGGCAAAGTCTTCAATCTACAAAATGGTGATATCGATATCAATGAAGCAGTTGCTACGGTATAAATAAATTTAGTATTAGCAAAATTGGTTGTAGACGCTAGATTTTAAAAGCAGCCAATACAAAAGGTCGTTATCGAGTCGCCAATATCTAATTGGTAAATCGGCAACGACCTTTTTATTATGTATTTAGATTACAGCTAATCTAAAGATGCTCATTCAATTATGCTTGCCCACTGGGAAAAGGGATGACTTCTTCTAAGCTACTTGCACCTGTTAAAACCATTAGCAATCTATCCATACCAACTGCGATACCGCTACATGGCATCAAATCATTGGATGCGGCTAATAGATGCTCATCAATTGGCATTTGAGGTAGGTTATGACGCGCACGTAATTGATTGTCTTGTGCAAAACGGTCGCGCAGTGCTTGACCATCTGCTAATTCATCATAAGCATTGGCGATCTCAACGCCATTAATATACAGCTCAAAACGTTTCGCAATTTTATTACCGTCTTTATCCATAGCGGTTTTCGCTAACGCAGCGGTCGCAGGTGGATACTCTATAATTAATGTCGGTAAATCATGACCTAGGTTTGGCTCTACGGCATGACTGAATAACAAATCCAACCAGCTCTGACGACGGTTTTCTTCGCTATCATCAGCATTATTAAAATCAAATCCGGTCAAACCCATATCTTCTGCCACGGCTTGCAATGCAGTTAAACTCGCTGTCAACGGATGTATGCCCACAAAGTCCATAAAGGCATCGACATAGCGATAATGACTCATCACAATTGAATGACCATAGAGCGTCTCCAACAACTCATTAAGCTCAGTTGCCATCTTGTCCAGACTATAATTAGGTTGATACCATTCAAGCATCGTAAATTCAATATTATGACGCGTGCCTATTTCGTTATTACGAAAGACAGGACAAATTTGATAAATAGGTACTTGCCAGCTTGCTAATAAACGCTTCATCGCAAACTCAGGCGAGGTATGCAAATAATAAGTGCGTGGACGGTCTTGATAGGTCACATGAGCTGCTACAGACTGCAAAAAAGTGTCTGTATTGCCTGCTTGGGATAATAGCGGTGTTTGCACTTCTAGCACTTGTCGACTGGTAAAAAACTGACGAATATTGCTGACGAATTGCGCGCGCTGTTGTGCCATCGCAAGTGTCATGGTTGGTGCGTAGCTAGGCTTAGAAGTAATAGGGTGCGAAGAAATGTTGTTTGCTTGAGTCATTGGGCTCTACTGTGACTGATGAATAATTGGTTGCTCAGTATCTTATTTAATTAAAACTGCCACTCACGGCGCAGGTGGTAATCACGTCTCAAACCGTCGAAGTCAGCACCGTTTACTTGCCCATCAACTGCTTTATTTCGCAACGAGGTATCATCCTGCATGATGTCATAAAACTTTGGCAGTCTGTCTGGATATGATTTTAATTCAGACCATAAGAACATATTTAGCGGTAGCAGATTGGACATAGATTGAGCTGGAGGTATCGATAATTTTTCGCACAGTGCATCATAAATGATTTGTGTGCCACGCAGCTTACCTTCTAGCGTATAGCCAGCGATATGCGGTGTGGCAATAGCAAGTTTAGATAGTAAGCTTGCTGCGACTTCTGGCTCATGCTCAAACACATCTAGCACCACTTGACGGCCAGTACACTCAATATCTGCTTCAAGCGCGCTTTCCTCAATCACAGGCCCGCGCGCACTATTAATCAATATCGTATCGGCAGGCATCATTGCCAATGCAGCTGCATTAATCAGATGACGTGTTGGGTAATCACTACCTTTAGGATTCGTCGCATTCTTCTCATTAGTCAAAGGCACATGCAGACTAACTACGTCACTTTGGCTAAGTACCTGCTCCAAGCTAGCATTGTTAGTTTTAGAGGCTGGCAACAGGGGATCATAACCTAGCACCTGCCAACCCAGATCATAGGCATATTGAGCAAGTGTACTGCCGATATTGCCAAGGCCAATGATACCTAAGGTTAATGACGCCGACTGCTGCCAATATTGCGGACACAAAGTAAAAACAGCCGTCAACACATACTGAGCCACAGAATGCTTGCTACAACCAGCCGCATTGGCAAAAGTGATATTGCGAGACGCTAGATAATCTTGATCTACATGGTCGGTACCAATAGTCGCAGACCCAACAAACTGCACGCTGTTATTGTCAGCCAATAGCGCTTCATTTACTTTCGTCACAGAGCGTATCAGCAGCACATCTGGCTGTACTTCGGTAAGTAGCGCTGCATCAATATCTCGACCAGCGACAGTAATAATCTCAACCGTATGCTCAGTCAGCTGACCAAGCGTAGAATCATTAAAAAAATCATTCAGACTGGCGATGTTGCTGTCCGCTAAAATAGTGATATTTTTAATTGTACTTAACTTATCGATTTTATTATTCGTCAACTCTGCCATATTCTCATTTGTCATTATTCATCGTCTCTATCGATAATTTTTTACATCGTATTTGCTAGCGACTCATTATTCCGGTCCATGCACAGGATCTATCGCACGAGAGTCAGAAAGCATCACCTCTTGCTGAGCAAATATCTCATTCTTATGCTGCGATATCCACTCGCGCCATACTGCAAGCCCGATAGCCAATACGACAGGCCCAATAAACAAACCAACAAAACCAAACGCTGTTAGACCACCTAATACACCAATAAAAATAATGATAAAAGGGATTTTGGTCGCGCCGCTAATGACGATAGGACGAATCAAATTATCCACCCAGCTAATTACCAGTACACCCCATAGTGCCAATCCAATACCCTCTGCAGTATGTCCTTGGCTCAACAGCCAAATCGATACCCCGCCCCAAACGAATGGCGTGCCAAACGGAATCAAGGCAATAATAAAAGTAACAATGGTCAATAAAATAGGACTTGGTGCACCAGCGAAGTAATAGCCGATACCTGCCAGTGTCGCCTGTGCCAACGCTGTTAAACCAATACCGTAGACTACGGCACGTGTGGTTGTACCTACAGAATCGATGTAACCGTCGATGCGATTGCCGATGATGTTACGCAGCGCTTGACGAATCTGCCGAACCAGACTGGTGCCATCTCGGTAAAAGAAGAAGAGCGTCATTAATGCCATACCGAGTTTAGCTAAACTACTGAACACCACATCAAAGGCTATTTTGCCATAATATAAATGCGACTGAACCCAAATGCGAAAAGCTTCTAGCGTTCCTTCTGGGTTTTTATTGATACGCCACAGTACGTCTTTGACTTGCTGACCGATGATAGGCAAATCTTTGAGGGAGTCAGGCACATCTAAGTAACCTACCTTGATACGGTAAATCAAATTACTGATTAAACTTAAAGCTTCTTGCTGCAAGATAAACACACCGATAACCACTGGCACACCAATTATCAGTGAAATACTCACCGTCATAATAGCGGCGCTAAAGTCTGGGCTTAGCTTTACCTTTTCATGGAAGAAATTATAAATAGGAAAGGTCACATAGGCCAAAATCGCTGCCCACAGCGCTGGCACAATAAAAAATTGCACCACTTGAAAACACAATACGAACAGTACCACTAGCAACGTAATTGCCAATAAGCGCTGAATAATAAATTCTTTTGTCCAGTTTTCAATCATAGCGTATAAACCAAAAGCGGACAGCAAACGATAGTTTTGCTGGCGAGTTTATAAATGTGTGATGAATATCAGCTCTTAGACACTGTCTGTAAGCCATATCCATTAGCGAGAATTGCGAATCATACAAAAAAGCATTGGGTCGGACTTATGAAATCATATAACGATTAAGTAATATGGCAATTAAATAGTATGACGATTAAATAGTATGAATGTGCCCAGTTCCATACCGCGAATTCAAAGCCCTTTCTCATTATAGATAAAATAATAAAAATGCGGTTAGCACGCTTTATTATGCAATAAAGCATGTGAATTATATAACGCGTTGTTGTAATCTTTACTTACAACTTTGTCTATGCAAGCTTACTAGATGGCGACGATAATGACTAGCGCATAATGCATGAATTTAGTGTGTAAAAATGATGTATTGAAAACTGCTTTTATGTTCAGCTTTTAAACTGTTATCTTATAAGGGAATCCACTGGTGCGTTCTATTTGTCGCGACAATTGATGTTATACTAAAGCAATTATTTTAAGCTTTTCAG